>NZ_JAFBEP010000014.1 GCF_016908775.1 Defluviitalea raffinosedens
ACTGGCGAAACCAAAGAGTGCCTTAAGGCACAGCAGGTACCATGCCCTTATAGGGCTAACGAAAAACCACCAGCTAAGCTGGTGGATATTTATTGCACATTATCAAATCATTTTACATCTCTGAATTCATTGTAAGGTAAAATGGTTAAAAAACGGGTACAGGTGTAGACGATAACACTTCGGTTATGGTAATGGAGATTTTTTTGAACCAATAAAAGAAGAAGATTTGCTTTGTATAATATTGATTTGTCTGATAATATATGGATAATATCTATGATAAAATTATCGAAAATGAATGATTGGAGTGACATTATTCATGTATAGTGATATTAATGAAGAATTGCAAAAGGCCCATGAGGGAATGCTGTATCATCGAAAGCTAGTATCCAAGTTAGAGGATTTAAAGGCTCAAAAAAGTGCTCTGGTAAAGAAAGTGGAAGAGTTGATGAAGCAGGTTGAGAAAGAGGACTTGGATGTAAAAAATTTAGAGGGTAAAAGTATAAGCCATATCTTTTATACTATTTTAGGAAATTTGGATGAAAAATTAGAGAAAGAGCGAGAAGAAGCTCTTGCTGCGCGATTAAAATATGACCAGGCTTGTATGGATTTAAGGAATGTAGAGGACAATATTGCACGTTTAGAATTAGAAGAGGCTAAAAATAGAGATTGGAAAGCAATTTACCAAAAAATTTATAATGAGAAGAAGGAGCAGTTAATCAGATCTGCTTCAAAGACAGGAGAAGAGATTCTAAATCTTTCGCAGCAAATAACAGCTCTTAGAAATTACGGAAGAGAACTTAAAGAAGCCATTGACGCAGGTGAAGATGTGTTTACCCATTTAGAAGCAGCATCAAAAAGTCTTAATAGTGCTGAAGGCTGGGGAGCATGGGATCTCATGGGAGGAGGATTTTTTTCAGATTTGGCGAAGCATTCTCACATTGATGAAGCAAAGGTCGAAGTATCGAAGGCACAAGTAAAGTTATCCCGTTTTCGTAGTGAATTGGCTGATATAAAAGTAATAAGTAATCTTTCTATTGAGATATCAGATTTTGAAAAATTTGCGGATTTCTTTTTCGATGGATTATTTGCTGATTGGCATATGCAGTCTAAAATAAAAGATTCTTTGGAGAGCGTGGAAAGAACCAAAAATCAAGTAAATCATGTCCTAAAAAAGTTAAAATCCATGGAGAAAGAAAACATGGATAGAATAAATCTACTTAATGAGGAAATTAATCGCTTAATCACCAATGCTTAAAAAGAAACATATAGCTAACACCCATTCTGATTTCTTTAGATCACTTTTGCATTCATAATAAGCATACGCAATATCTTTATGATTTAGTTACTGCCCCCTAATCCTAAAAAAGGAATAGAAACAGAATTGATAAAGAAGAAATTAAACATTCCGAAATGAGTTCATATGTAATTCTATATCACAAAGAGAAAGGGATTGATGGAACATATTTATTTCTAAGCAAATATGAGGTTGGCGAATCAATTTTATCCATGATATAATTAGGAAAAAATTTCGAAAGGAGTAAGTTTCCGTATGAGAAACAGATATATTAGAGCTCAGTAATCTGAGCTTATAGAAATTGATTATAATGTAAGCTGTAAGCTCAGATGAATCCTTGAAAGCTAATTAACCAGACAACTAATTAACTTAGGAGGATTATCATGAGCTATTTGCGAGCAGAAGATGTTCTGCCCATTGAAGTGCTTACTCTCGTTCAAAAATATGTTTCCGGAGAGTCTATTTATATCCCGGCCAAGGGAAAGAAAAAATGGGGAGACAGCACCAATACGAGAGAAATTCTTGAATGCAGAAATCAAGATATTATCAGAAAATATCAAAATGGTATGTCCATAAAGGATTTATCCAAAGAATATTTTTTGACTGAAAAAAGCATCCAAAGAATTATCAGAAATCAAAAATGCTCTGATACTCCTGAAAGCAGGGTATCAGATGAAATACTTTAATACAATAAAAGTTTACCATCGATGCGGAGGCTGCGGAAAGAAGAGACAGTTTGTAAATACAGGGAAATTCAGAATCAATGCAAATGGTAAAAATGTGGATATATGGCTGATTTATCAATGTGTGAAATGCAAACATTCCTGGAATCTGGTGATTTATAAGAGGAAGAAGGCGAGCAGCATATCGATGGAAGAGTATCAGTTGTTCCTTGAGAATGACGAAGAATTGGCTTATCGTTATGGCAATGACATGGCTTTTTTGAAAAGGAATAATGCCGAATTTAAGTGAATGAGACAATAGCCTGACTTGATTAAGTTGGGCTATTTTATTGTATAGGAAATTCCTCCGGATTTCCTATACAATAAAAGCCCTCCGGGCAGGATGCGCACTCGCTTGTGTTGTATTTTATCGGTTTTGCCGACTATGTTCGGTGCGAGAGTTTTGAGGGCGAAACTTTTTCTTGCTTGAAAAAATTGAGTTACTTTACAATTGAAATTTGTATGAAAGCAGAGAGAGCCTTTGACGTGCTTATTCGGTAAGGGAAAATAATCCAATTTGCTGTATATAATTTACATACATATGCCGAAAAAGTATGTAGACGGCATTTTTATATGCTGAAGCGAAAACTAAATAAGTCGTTAAAGGGGATGAAAGAATACCAATGAATATTAATACGAATTACAGTCAGTTTTACAAAGGAACAGAATCCATACGTACTTATGGCTCTGGGGCCAATAAGGATACTCTTCTTGTAAGATATGAGTTTAACACCAGAGACGCACAGGGAAACAAGATTATGGATAAAATGTCCGTAGAAGAAACCTTAAAGGCAATAAAAGATATTGCATCACAGTACGGAGACAATGTAATTGTAGAGTTCTCGGGGGATGGGCTGGCAGCATTAGCCAAAAGTAGAAAAGGTATGCTTCCGGAACTTTCGGAGGGACAGCGAATCGTAAATGCTGAACGAGAAGCAGCATTGCAGAAAGAGATACAGCATTTTGAATTAAAGCCCATAATTATGCCGGAGTATTCAGGTCTATATGAGGCTGACAAAGCAATCGCCATTGCACTTGAAAATTGTAGTGAAGAAGAAAAAGGATTTGTTTACGATATCATTCGATATAACTTCCTTGTTGAAAATACTGGGGATATGACAGAAGAAGAGAGACTTGCCAATATTTCGCTTGGGATGAAAAAGGCAGAATATGCTGCCCATCATTTTATCTCAGAAGATCATAAAAAAGCATTCCTTAATGCTATGCAGACCATTGCTAAACTTGCTACTGCAGGCAAATCAGATGCTAATGGAAATATGAATTATGGTGTTCATAAGCCTAAATATTTAGGGCATGGCAGTGGATTGGTGGCAACTACCAATACACTGGATATGATGAAAACAATGGATCCCAAGGCATACGAAGAGTATGAAAGAATCGCTGCCCAGAGCAGCGAAGAAGACAGACCGCTCGTCAGATTAAAATATATTATGAATTGGTATCAGAATTTAATAAAGAAAAATCCTGGTGTGATCAGTGAATATGAGAAAATATCCAAAAACTACGTAGAGCAAAATGTAAAAAATCAGAGACTGGATGAGACTTTTGCAGATATTAAGACAGACAGTAAGTCAGCATTTCTTGAGAGTCTTAAAGCTTTCCAGGAAAAGAATCCGTTATTTTTATCCAAAATACTTAGCAGAGAGATTTCATTAGCTTTCTGGATCAACAATTAATAGTATTGCCAGTTCCTAAGAGCTTTTTTGGACGTTAATGAAGTGCTTAACGGAGCTTCAATAATGCAGGATATTACAATCCTTAATTTAGATTGCAGTCATATTAAGTGTATGATATAATCTGAAAAGATTATAAAGAAAGGAGCGCACACCTTATGAAGTGGAAAACGGTTAATATTATGTTAATAAGTGGATGCTATTTCCCCTTTTACGGGGATAGTGCGCTCTTTTTTAGACAATATTAGCTCTAAAGAGTCCGCTGTCTCCTATTCAACTTACTTATTATAATATGAATAGGAGATTTTTTATGTCTAAAATTAAAATTCAACTTATAAAATTGTATTCATTGACTACCCTTGAATCTTTATCCCTTGGAGGAGCCTCCTGGGTTGCTTTGCTTGCTGCCCGCGGCTATTCAATAGCTAAAATCGGAGTAATAGAAGCCATATTTCATTGTGTGAGTTTGTGTGGGGAGATTCCATCTGGACTTGCAGCGGATGTATTAGGACGCAAGAGAACAATGATAGCCAGTAGAGTGATGTCAGTTCTTTCGGCCATTGCAATGATCTTTTCCGATTCTTTCTGGGGAATCGCTGTTGCGGTAGGGATGAATGCTCTAAGTTATAATATGGCATCGGGGACAAGAGAAGCCTTAGCATATGATTCGCTGAAAAAATATAATAAGGAAGCAGATTATAATAAATTTGCTTCAACAGAAATGATGATTTATAGAATTGGATCAGGGCTCTCCACTTTATTTGCAGGAGTGGCTCTTTACCTTGGATATAAAAAGGCGTATAGTATTGATATTTCCATTGGATGTCTTAGTATTCTGGTGGCTCTATTATTAATGGATGTAACGGCTTATGATGCATATAAGAATGAAAGTGTAACGAAAAGATTTAAAGATTGCATTGTAAGCAGTGTTTGCTTCCTGAAGAAAAATCCTAAGGCGATTATGTTAATAGCAATTAATTCTTTAACAGGTGCTATAGCAACTCTTCTTTTGTTCTTTTTACAGGCAAAACTTCCAATATTAGGACTGCATCCTAATTGGCTGGGACCAGCTTTATTTATCATGCAATTAGGTGCGGCTTTAGGTGCGAAACTTGTACAGTATTTTTCCAGGACAAGATTTATAAAAATAATAGCAATCAGTATCACAGGTATTATTTTTGCGCTGGCTTCGTTGCTCTTTAAAAATCCTTATCTTACAATTATTGGAGGATTTATTGCTGCATTCTCAGATGATTTTATGCAAGTAAGAGCGGATATTATACTGAATGATATGATTCCGTCTGAGCAAAGAGCAACTCTTGTATCTGTCTGCTCATTTGCTTTTTCTGTTGTTATGATCATACTTTCACCTCTTATGGGAATGCTGCTGGACATAATATAGAAGATAAGTATATTCATTTAATGAAAGACTTACTGGTACATTCCTAAAACATTTAAAACCATTGACCTTTTTCCATAAAACTCAAAAGCATCCAAAACGGTTGGCAGACGATCTGTCGGCCGTTTTTTATTTCATCCTGTGGGTAAAAGTTTTTTCAGACATTGTAACTTTATCTCTATCTTTATTTATTATCAATGAAACTGCTATATACCTGACTATATGAATGCTTCTTTGGTAGCTATCAATGTGCTGTTTCTTCTTGCTAACAGTGGTTATAATTCCATTATTTCGTGATTTTAACAAGAATAATAAAAATTGTAGATATATTATTGACAAACAAAGTTCTATATAGTACTATTCTATATAGAATAATACTATATAGGAGGTGATTGTAACGAAGACTTATGGAGGTTTCCTTTTGTCGCAGATTCGGCATCTTAGCGGACGAGTATTTGAAAAGCTATTAAAGGAAAGCGGTGTTGACATTTTCAATGGTGCGCAGGGGCGTATACTTTATGTGCTGTGGGAGCATGGCCAGTTGACAATCACAGAGATCGGAAAGCTTACCTCATTGGCTAAAACGACGCTTACCAGTATGCTCGATCGTATGGAAGCAAATGGGTTGATTGAAAGAATACCAGACAAAAGAAACCGCAGACAGACATTTATATCGGTGACGGAAAAAGCAAACCAATATCGTGAAAAATATGACTCTATATCGGACAAAATGAACGAAATATTCTATCATGGCTTCACAGAAGATGAAATGATCTGTTTTGAGAATCAACTCAGAAGAATCATTAAAAATCTTGAAAAAGAAGGAGAATAAGAATATGGGAAAAATATCTATCGGTCCGGAGAATAATTTTTGCCCACAAACATTGTTTTTATATGGTACATATAAAGAGGATGGAACACCGAACTTTGGTTTGTTCTGCTGGTTCAGTTATTGCAGAGATGGCGAACTGGGGGTTATGGCTTGTATTGGAGGCGAAAAATTAACAAAAGATCGTATACGGGAAAGCAAAGTATTTTCTGCTAACCTTGTCACCGAATCTCTGCTGGAATTTGCGGACTATTTAGGCAATACAGAAGGACACAAGAGCGGGAAAATGGATATTCCGATTGAAATCGAACGAGGTGCAGTATTGAATGTTCCAGTATTAAAGAAAAGTCCGTGGGTATTTGAGCTTGAAGTTAAACACTCCATACCATTGAATGACGGTGAGGTTTTTTTATGTAAAATCCGCAATACAATAGTAGACAAAGCACTTAAAGATCCTTCGATCAGTGTTGATGAACGGTTGCGTATGGCTGCTCCTGTAATGTGGATTGGAGAGGGGCAATATTATACCCTTAACTACAAAACTTTGGGAAAAACCGGAGATTGGAAAGACTTAAATTTCACGAAATAGCATGGGGTTTTAAAAGAGGCCTTAAACATCAATATCATCAATTCGAACTATGTTGAAAGCCTGTTATTGTCTAAAAGTAAAGAATCTAATTAAAATGAATTAATAGATGAAGCGAGATAAAAATGCAATTCAATCGCATTTTCTACATATAGGTCCCGATCAAATAATAGATCATCTTGAAAATCATATATACAAGTTTGACCACATTTCTATATTTGAATGTGGTCTTTTTTTGCTGTCAATGTAATTTGCTGAAAACTTCCTGTACAATATAATAAATATTTGTAATATGGCATACAGATGTCAAATTAAGCCTGATATACTGATGGAAAACAACATGAAAGGAGTATATGAACATGGATTATGAAGTAGTACAATTGGAAGCAAAAAAGTATGCTAAATTTATTGTTCGCGGTCACGTGCAAAAAGCAGTGGGGGAATTTTGGACAAAGCTTTGGGCTATGGACTTAGACAGAAAGTATTGCTGTGATTTTGAAGAATATCAAGGCGGCGAAGATATGGAGGATGCCGAAATACATATCTATATTTCTATTCATTAGAACTTTAGGGTAAGTAATGGATATTCTTAAACAATGAATTTTATTTACACATCTTTTTTGATTCATCATAATCAAATCCAAAATATGCTCCCATCATTGGATGAATGCCAATAGTGAGGGCTTTTTTGATTTGCTGAATGATATGAAATGATCATCGGAGGAAGTGTTTGACAATTCGTTGGAATATATGTTATAGAAGAAGGGAGGGGTTCCGGCTTTTGGATTTTTTTAAGGCTATGAACTATCTTCATAATTATGATTAAAAGAAAGAGCCCAGTATTTGTGGAGGGACAACATATGAATATCAGTAATTATAAGAAATATATTTCGGCAGAAACACTGATGGGTCCAAACTGTATCAGGATTCTTGGAGAATTATTCGACAAATATCCTTTGCAACTCACTTCAGATGATTTAGTCCTTGATTTGGGATGTGGAACGGGGTTGACGAGTCTTGTAATTGCAAAAGAGACAGGAGCAAAGGTTTATGCCAATGATCTCTGGGTAAGTGCAGAAGAAAATAGGAAACGATTTGCCGAATGGGGAATTGATGGACAGGTAACACCTGTTTGCGAAGATGCAAATAACTTACATTTTAAAGAAAGGCAATTCAATGCTTTGGTTAGCATCGATGCATATCATTATTTTGCAGGTGAGCCGGGCTTTTTCCAAGAAAAAATACTTCCATTTATAAAAGATGATGGAGTGATTTTAATCGGCATTCCTGGCATGAAGGATGAATATTCAGGTCGTTCCGAAGAACTTCTATCCGAATGGCTTGGAGAAGAAGCCTATATGTTTAAAAGCCCAAAACTCTGGGAAAAGCTTATTGGCAGCCATGACAGAATTGAATCAGTTGTAACATGGGAAATGGATTGCTTTGAAGAAGCATGGAATGAGTGGTTTGCAGTTGATAATGAATATGCACACGAGGACAGGCAATATTTTGAATCAATTATTAAGCCTTATACTTGCTTTGTTGGTATATATATATAAAGCTAAATTTATGAGTCTATTGTACTTAATGCTTCTATACCTGAATCAAGTGATATTGTCAGTGTCAGAGAATTCTTTGGATATCTCAACGAAATTACCTATTGTAAAAGATTCAATTGATATTGAAGAAAGTTTTATTTTTGAGATGTGAGCAGTTCGATTACGTGATGATAACCCATCGAAAACACCAGAAAGATGTGCTGAAAGCAGTCGATACAGCTATATTTTGATCAAATAAGTCGAGACAATGTGAATGATCATTGCTAATATTCTATTAACAAAACCGATTTTAAAAAAGGATTGAGGGGATGTAAATGGAATTATTAGCGAAAATTGCAAAAACACGACCGGTAGGAACTGCTCAAAATCAGGAAATTACAGACTACATTCATTCATACCTGCAAAGCCTTGGATATACAACAAAGAAGGTACCCTTTAGCTGTAAAGTTTGGGAATCAAATGAGTCATTCTTAGTTGTAGAAGGGAACAAGATCGTATTACAGGCAAGTCCTTTTTCAGAGCCATTTACAGGGACAAGAAAAGCTATTGTTGTAAGGAATCTGGAAGAACTGGAAAGAGCGGAATGTGTAGATAAGATATTATTTTTGACAGAGGATTTGGCAAAAGAATCTTTACAGCCAAAGGATTATCCATTTTATTATCCCGATGAGCATAAAGCTATTATTGATTGCCTGGAAGCAAAAAAACCAGATGCAATCATAGCCATCACAGGTGAAACCAACATGAGTGGTCTTAAACCTTTCCCTTTAATTGAAGATGGAAATTTTCATATTCCTGTAGCCAATCTTGACAAAGAGATTTTTGCCGGAATAGAAGATAAGGTAATAGGTCATGAAATTGAATTATCTATTGTTTCGAATAATAATATTGCAACAGCATATCAGCTGATCGCATCAAAAACAGTTGCCAATCCTAAAGGTACAATCCTAATCTGTGCTCACATGGACAGCAAATATAATACCGATGGTGCACTGGATAATGCATCCGGTGTTGCTGCAATGCTTCATGCTGCAAAGAATATTGAAAACGACAGTTACAACATTGATATTGTTCCGTTTAACTCTGAAGAATATTATGATCCACAAGGCGAGCTGATTTACTTAAAAGAACTTGAGGAAAGCAGAAAAGAAATATCGCTGGTGATAAATATCGATACTTTAGCACATGTTGGATCACAAGTAGCAGTTGCCACATTTAATTTTAGTGAAAAGGAGCAGGCGGAGTTAGACAGCACACTGAATAGTTGTACCAATATTGTTCCTGGTCAGCCTTGGTATGCCGGAGATCATGCAATGTTTGCCTTCGGCGGAACGAAATGTATTTTAATTTCTGCATCGGATTTATTTGAAGAATGTTTGTCCTATACCCATTGTCCGCAAGATACAATAGATCTGGTTGATGAAAAGTTAATTGAAAATGCAGCCGAGTATATCTGCAAAGTTGTTAATGGTTATAAATAGAAAAAAGAGAAGGGGGAGTAGCAGTGGATGAAAGAATGATGACAGTCCAGAAAATGCAAAATTATATTGAAGAACATATTTTAGAAGATATAAAAATTGATGATCTGGCAAATCTCACCAAGTATTCCACTGTACACGTAAGACGTCTCTTTCTTGAATGGACAAAGTTGTCACCAACGGCTTATATAAGGCGATTAAAACTTACAAAAGCAGCACTTATGCTACGGGATGAATCCTGTAGAGTAATTGATGTAGTGACCCAATTCGGATTTGGGAGTGTAGATGGATTTCAACGGGCATTTAAAAAGGAATTTGGATGTAATCCGAAAGAGTATAGAACCAATCCTGTTCCAATCTATCTTTTCACTCCATTTATTGTACATTCTAAAAACAATAAAGCATATGACTTTTCACTCTCCAATGCCAGAAAGGTGACGGTTCAAAAGATTCATAAATATGAAAGGAAAGTAATCATAAAAAGAGGGATAAAGGCTACTGATTACTGGTCCTATTGCGATGAAATAGGGTGCGATGTATGGGGGCTTCTTAAAAGTATCAAATCAATAAGTGGAGAGCCTGTATGTCTATGGCTTCCTGAACAGTATCGTAATCCAATTTCCAATGAATATGTTCAAGGTGCTGAGGTGGAAATGGATTATAAAGGGGTTATCCCTGATGGCTTTGAGGTTATCGAGTTACCAAAGGCAGATTATCTGTTATTCAGAAGTGATCCTTATGAGGATGAAGAGTATGAATCTGCCATTTTGGATGTTAAAAAAGTGATTTCAGAATATGATTTTCACGGAAATGGTTATGTAATAGATGAAAATAATCCCAGAATACAACTGGAACCAATCTGTACGCGAGGATATATAGAAATGGTTCCGGTTATATCCAAGGAATTTGTAAATCTATAAAATCATAAATTTCAAGTATCACAGATGACCTATGTATTCTGGAAAGGAGAACAAAATACGATATAAAGAACGATAACGTTTAATTGAGTTCAGGAGGGCCACAATGGCTAAGTTGATCAAAAGAATCACTGCAATTGTAGTGATATTTACGATATTATTTATAAGTTTATACTGTTTTACATCCAAAGCATTGTTTTTGACATTGGCCATTACATTTGGTACTACAAGCTATCATTTTGTAATGCGGCTTCTTGTAGCTTATTTCTATAATTCATTTATAAATAATAAAATAAATTATAGAAATAAGTGGTTTTCTGTTAGTGTACGTGAGCAACAATTCTATGAGAAACTGGGAATCAAAAAGTGGAAAAATAAAATGCCAACCTATGATCCCAGAGGATTTGATGTAAAAAATCATTCTTTGGATGAAATTGCTCAGACCATGTGCCAGGCAGAACTGGGTCATGAGACAATTGTTCTTTTAAGTTTTCTCCCTATACTGGCTGGAAGATGGTTTGGTGCATATCCGGTATTCATTGTGACCTCTGTAATGGCAGCGATATTTGATTCCATCTTTGTTATTATGCAGCGGTATAATCGCCCGAGGCTTATAAAACTGATGGAGAAGAGAAAAGAAACTAAGCACATTTGGAAGTAGTGTGGTTTGATACCTAAATAATGAATAAATTTGTTTTTTGGAGGCTTCCATCAATCAGCAAAGATTGCTGATTGATGGAAGCCTTATTTTGTGCTGTATGATTCTTTTTTCTAAAAGGAATACTATTCGTAAAAAACGAAAGGATGGTTGCCTATGAATGAAAAGGATATGTATACACCTGATGAATTAAGAGCCGAAACCCAGCCTGTACCGGGAAAAGAAAGCAAGATGAATCCCGAACCAATTTATGATTATCCTGAAAAGAAAGGTACGGGCAGGTTAAAATCCAAAACTGCCATTATCACAGGTGGTGACAGCGGAATTGGCAGAGCTGTTGCCGTTGCTTATGCGAAAGAGGGCTGCAATGTAGTGATTGTATATAATATCGCAGATGATGATGCCAATGAGACCAAAAGAGTAGTGGAATCATATGGAGGGAAGGCATTATTGATTAAAGGAGATATCGGAGAAAGCAGTTTTTGCAATGCAGTAGTAGAAAAAACTTTAAACGAATTTGGCGGCATAGATATTTTGGTCAATAATGCCGCTGAACAACATATGCAAAAATCCATAGAGGATATTACGGATGAGCAACTGCTTCGGACATTTAAAACCAATATTTTTTCCATGTTCTATTTAACAAGAGCAGCATTGCCTCATATGAAAGAGGGCAGCACCATTATTAATACCAGTTCTGTAACAGCATTTAAAGGGAATAAAGATTTAATTGATTATTCCGCAACCAAAGGAGCTGTAACAGCATTTACAAGATCTTTATCCGAGAATTTAGCGGGAAGGAAAATTCGAGTCAATCAAGTAGCCCCTGGACCAATATGGACACCTCTTATTGTATCTACACTTGATGAGACTACTATTCAAAACTTTGGCAAAGATACACCATTAGGAAGGCCAGGGCAGCCCGTTGAACTGGCAGAAGCCTATGTATACCTGGCATCTTCTGATTCTTCCTACATGACAGGGCAGACCATTCATATCAATGGTGGGTCAATTATCAATGGATAATGGATTTAGTGAGATCACCGGAAGGAACATTCTCTGCGAATGCCTTCCGGTTTATTTTATTAACTTCTTTTTAGTTGCAAATACCATTTTTATCCATGTTCTTATATAAGGCAATATTGGAATATTTACAAGAATACCTATACATGATATGCTGGTTTTATCTTCGTATAAATTGGGGTATTAATTCCTGCCATCAGATTAATTTTTGTTGCAAGATTCATGCAAAAGATGAACTATTTCATTTGGTGGATTTTTGGATGTGATGATTTGGATCATGGGAGTACGTCGTATTGATGACATTATTACTGAGGAGGATTCTAATGGCTGAATATATAAAAACTTTACGAAAAATGGTTGGTCATACCCCTATTTTGCAATGTGGAGCCTCTGTGATCGTTGAGAATGAACGGGGTGAAATATTGCTGCAACTTAGAAAAGATAATCATTGCTGGGGATATGCCGGAGGTTCCGTTGAACTGGATGAAGAAGTAGAAGAAGCGGCAAAAAGAGAACTATATGAAGAAACCGGACTTATTGCTCATGAACTGGAACTTTTTGGTGTCTTTTCCGGAAAGGATATGCACTATATTTATCCTAATGGTGACGAAGTGTCAAATATTGATCTTGTGTATATATGCAAATCTTATTCAGGGGATTTAAAAATGCAGCAGGATGAAGTTATAGATCTTAAGTTCTTTCCGTTGTTTGACTTACCGGAAAATATTTCACCGCCTAATGTAAAAGCACTAAAAGAGTACGTCAGGAAAAGAACATTAAAATAAGATGTAATACCTCATGGATTATAAATATCCATAAAATGATAACTGTTAGACTATTGTATGGGAGGTGAAGATTTGACTAATTGCAGAGAGTATGGCAGTTTACCCTTTCATGCAATAGTTGTTCATGGCGGTCCTGGGGCGCGTGGTTATCCTATATTTTTGCCGCAAAGTATCCCCAGTATGTCAGTAAACTGATTCTGGTAAGCAGTGGTCCGTTTGAATTAAGTTATTATTCTCAGCTTGTTGAAAGAAGAAACGTTAAAAAGATGCCCAAAGAACAGGAAGAAGATATAAGAGCGGCAAACTTATACACTGACGATATTAAGTATGATCCCGACCACTATTGCCTGTTGCCGGATATAGAGGAAGATATGATTGCCTTTAATGAAGAGCAATTTAAGTCATTAATGAATGAAATAGGTCCTATGCGTGCGAGTGGTAAGCTGTTGGATCTATCTAAAGATATTGAATGTCCTGTTGCTGCCATCCATGGTAAAAATGATCCTCATCCGTGGGAAGGAGTAAAAGAACCTCTGGAAAATCGATTGAATGATTTTAAAATGTATTTGCTGGACAAATGTGGGCATGATCCGTGGAAAGAATATTATGCGAAAGATGAATTTTTTGCGATTCTCAAAAATGAATTAAAAAGTACTGGAACAGTTTAGTTCAAAAATTAAATTTTTCAACTTAAAGAGCAGATTTCATTTTTACACTCGGTATGTGTTATAGGACATATCGAGTGTATTTTTGTAAGTTTTGGTGGTTGATAATTGTGATGGGGTGTGATACAACTATTTTGACTTTGATTGAATATAATAGAAAAGAGGCAGTAAAATGAATGACTTAACACAGAGCAGAGCGACTAAAGGTATTCTACTTTTTATGAAAAAGAACAAAGACTTAATACTTCATAGCCTAATGTGCAGTATAGGGGGTTTTTTGGGTGGCTACGCTGTGCTTTGCAGAGGGAACTTGGCTTCTGCACAGACCCTTAACATGATCGATATTGTACTTGGGATCGTGGGTAAAAACAGGGAGGAGCTTCTGCTTAGGATCCTTGGACTTTTTTTATATATTATGGGAATGGAGATAGTTATACTTTTTTCGAAAAAGACAAAAATCAATCTGGAGCGGTACAGTATTTATGTTGATATGGCAGGTTTTTTGATTCTGGCTTTGATACCGGAGCAAGTAAATATGTTGATAGGAATACTTCCTGTATTTTTCATCATTTCTACTCAGTGGAGTGTGTTTCACGGAGTAAGGGGATATAACAGTGCGACGATATTCTCTACAAATAATCTTCGTCAGATGCTGCTTGCCCTGAATGAGTATGCCTTCGGCAAAGACAGAAAGCAGCTGAATACTGCACTTTATTATATCAATACACTATTCTGGTTTCACATAAGTATTGCCATGAGTTATTTTGCTGTTAAAGTTTTTGGTATTTATGCTTCTCTTTTTGGATTTGTTTACGCTGTTCCAGCACTTGCAATTACAGCGATCAAGGATGAAAAAGTATCGGGAAGTATCTCCTTTGATATACCCCTTGCCAAGTAGACAGATAAAATATATAAAATGAGTAATTAACTGCTACCCCATGTGGTAGTTTTTTTATTTCAAAAGCTTATAGATTACATTGATTGCATAATGAATTTCAAATAGAGTGAATTAATCTTACAAAGAAAAGTATCGGTAAATGAATAATTTAATATTTTTCTAGGAAGTTAAAATATTGATGATGCAGAAATCCCCTTAGATTGCTTTTTTAAAAAGTAGTCCAAGGGGATTTGTAAATTATATACAAAATTATGTTATTATTTTATAAATGACTATGCTATAATCATAATTGGGATTATTTATAATAATTAACTTTATATGAGGGATAAAAATGAGGAAAAGAGATTTGGCTATTTTTATCATTATAGGGCTGATCGTATTTCTATTTACTATGGCCATCTATTTAAGTACAGCTAATAAGTTTAAAGTAGATTCTATGGAAAAAGAAGATTTGTTAAATAAAGAAAATGTGCTGAAATATCATTTTGCAGTTATTTGTGAAAGTATGGATGAACCTTTTTGGCAATCTCTTAGGAAAGGAGCGAAAAAAGCAGGCGAGGACTTTAATGTTGCAGTAGAATTTAACGGGCCTCGTACTACGAATGTAGAAGAAGAAATCAAATATTTAGAGATCGCTATTGCATCAAAAGTTGATGGGATTATTACGCACATAAGCGATGAAGAGAAAATGACACCATATATTGATAAAGCAGTAGATATGGGAATACCGGTTATTACTTTAAATAATGATGCTCAGTCCAGTATGCGACAGTCCTATGTAGGAGTGAATAGATACAATCTAGGACTGGAGTGGGGCAAGCTTATTGCCTTAGCCGCTTCTGACAAAGATACAGTAGTAGGGATTATTTATCCTGATTACAAGAATTTTGAAAGCAATCATCATGAAATGATCTTGTTGGGGATTAATGAAAGTACAAAAAGTTATCCTAATATTCAATTTAAAATTGTCAGTGTAAAGGATTCAGAGATTTTTAGTTCAGAAGAAGCCATAAGAGAAATACTGATTAATGATGATCATGTTAATATGATTTTATGTATGAATGCTGCCGATACCTTACGGGCTGCCAAGGCAGTAGTAGATTTAAACAGGGTTGGAGATGTAACCATTATTGGATATCATGATAATCCTGAAATCTTAAACTATATAAAGAATGGCGTTATATATGGCACGATCGCAGGAGATGCCATGGGAATGGGTTATAAAAGCATCGAAGCAATGGTTGAGTTAAAAGAGAATAAAAGAACCAGTGAATTTATTACATCAAAGCTTAACGTTATTACAAATGACAATGTCCAAAAGTATATTGTTGATAAGGAAAAAAAGGAGTACTTTGAGGATGGAGAAAAGTAAGCATTTTCCTAAAAATAAAATACGAACAAGACTTATTCTCTGTTTTTTAATCACTACTACCCTTATGGGAATAACCAATATCTATGTATATATGAATGTTAATACCATTATGAAAAAGGTAGACACCATTTATGTCAGTAATATTAATTTAAATGAACTGTCTACCCTTTTAAATAATGTAGAGAGTAGCATAGAAGCATATCTTTTGACGAATAGCAGCGATAATTTAGCCTCCTATTTTAATAACTTTGAGAAGTTAAAGTTAAAATCAGAAGAATTAAATTCAAAAATAATAGATGATGAAACGGCACTTCTCGAAAAAAATATCAAATCTATGATCGAAACTTATATGGACGTAACGGATAAGGCCGTAAAAGAAAAAAGAGCAAGAAATGTAAACAGGTATGCTCTAAGTTATAAAGAAGCTGTAAAACTATATGGCTATATCAATGAGTATATTACAAAATTAAATAATATAAGGTTCCAAAATAATACAAAGCAGTATATTGTAGCGGCTTCAAATTTAAAATACATAGAGTTTTTAAATTTTACTATTATCATTTTGACTATAGTACTTAATATTATTTTAATCTTACTTATTACATATAAGATTACAAAGCCCATTATAGAATTGTCCAATGCTGCTGACAGGATTGCAGAGGGAAATTTTGATGTTCGTGAGGTAAGAGTGGAGTCTGATGATGAAATCGGGGTAATGGCTTTAGCCTTTAATACTATGGTAAAGAGCATAAAAAATTATATCTCAGAAATTCAGCAGAAAGCGGAATTAGAGGGAAAATTAAAAGAACAGGAACTCCAGAATTTATCTATGAAAACCTATCTGAAGGAAGCACAGTTAAGAAGTTTTCAGTCTCAGATAGATCCCCATTTTTTATATAATACTTTGAATGCAGGCGTGCAATTAGCCATTATGGAGGAAGCAGACAGAACAGGAGAATTTATTGAAAATGTTGCAGAGCTGTTTAGGTATACCACCAGAAAGTCGGGGAAAACAGCCACTCTTGGAGAAGAAATTAATCATGTGGAAAATTATATATATATTTTAAAGACAAGATTTTCCAGTAGGCTAAAATATGAAAAAGAGATCGATGAAAGTCTTTATAATTTGGTTTTGCCCAGTATGCTGCTTCAACCTATAGTGGAAAATGCTTTTGTCCATGGCTTAGACCAGCTGGGTGCAGGAAATACAATAAAAATTACAGTAAAAAGGAAAGTAGACAGGGCGGAAATTTGTATTAGTGATAATGGAACAGGCATGAGTGAAGAAGAAATTCAAAAGGTAATGAATAAGCGATGGGATGAAAAAGCAGAAGGGGGAATAGGGATTTCTAATGTTATTAATAGGATCAGTTTGTTTTATGGTGCAGCTGATTTATTTGAGATCAAAAGTGAAGGCAAGGGCAAAGGCACTCAGATGTATATTTACATTCCATTAGATGGGGAGGGGGAAAAACTTGCATAAAATATTGATTGCAGATGATGAGCAAATTGTTTTAGATTCGCTTCAATTTGTTATAGGGAAAAATTTCAAGGATGCAGAAATTGTATCCAGTGTGTACTCAGGAAAAGAAGCTATAGAAGATGCTGATAAGTATAGGCCTGATATTGTTATTATGGATATAAAGATGCCAGGAATTAATGGAATAGAAGCAATTGAAGAAATTAAAAAAAGTAATCCGGATACAAAATTTATATTGCTTACAGCTTTTGATAAATTCGATTATGCAAAGCAAGCGATTAATCTTGGAGTTTCTGAATATCTTTTAAAACCAGTCAATAAAACTAAAATTGTTCAGACTTTAAAGAAGGTAATGGATGAGATAGATTTGGAAAGAGAGAAAAAGAATAAAGAATTAGAAATTCGTGAAAAGATGGAAATCATTCTTCCTATGCTTGAAAATGGTTTTATATATTCCGTTATATTTCCTGATGATCATAGTACTGAAATCATGAACTATAAAACCCTCATGGGCATTCATTCAGGAGGGTACATCATGACTATTGAACTGGGAGAAGCCAGTGGAGACAGAATGAATAATAAAATAGGAGTCAGTGTTAAGGCTCATCAATTCTATTCTTTTATAAGAGATACTCTAAAATCTATAACGGATTGCATTGTAGGAGCCATGATGCTTAACCGGATAGTAGTTTTTATACCCTATGATGAAAAAGAAAATGAGTATTCAGAGAGACTATATTCTCTTGAACTTGGAGAATTAATTTACAAAAAATTAAATGAAAAAATAAAAGATATTGATTTTAAAATAGGAATAGGTTCGAATTATAAAGATCTAACGATGCTTTCCAACTCCTACAACGAATCTTTACAGGCTATAAAAAGTATGAATGATGTAGGGATAATGCATTTTAAAGATATTCCGGAAATTCATGAACTTATAGATCATAATTTGCTTTTGCTGGAAAAACAATTGGGAGAAAAAATCATCCAGGGAGATATTCCTGGAGGCATAAAGATATTTAATGATTTTTTTAATCGCTTAACCATCCTCTACGGTAATAGCCCTTTAACCATTAAAAATAAGGTTTTAGAGCAGATTTTTAAAGTGAGTCATTATATTCAAAATAATAATCAAGAGAATATGATTCAGAATAACAGAAATTATTTTGAAGAGATATTATCTATAGAAGACTATGAAGAAATCAGACAATGGAGTATTGGACAGATCACTTTTATTTCTGAAGAGATTAAGAGGATGAAAGAAAATAAAATAAGTGATGTAACCAGAAAAGCAAAAGCATTTATTAATGAAAATTTTGCGAAAGATATAAAACTTGAAGATGTATCAAAGGCGGTAAATATAAGCCCATATTATTTCAGCAAGTTATTTAAAGAAGAAACAGGGGAAAATTTCATTGATTATCTTACCAGCGTAAGAATTAGACATGCATGTAATCAGTTTAAAAATAAAGAGATCAGTATTAAGGAAGTATCTTATGACTGTGGATATAGCGATCCTAATTACTTTTGCCGTATATTCAAAAAAGTTACAGGCCTTACTCCTACGGAGTATAAGGAACGTAATGGGAGTTGGTTATATGAAGACTAAGATTATGTTAACCAGTATACTTGTTTTAAACATGGTTATTTTATGCAGCTGTCAAAAAAAGTTGGAGCCTGTAAAAGAATTATCTCATGAATCTGATAAAATCACTATAGGATTTTCCATGGATTCTTTTATGATTGAAAGATGGCAAAGAGACCGGGATATTTTTGTATCCAGAGCGAATGAACTTGGAGCAGAGGTTATAGTACAGACTGCGGGAGGGGATCTGGACGAACAGATCAAGCAAATCGAGTATTTAATCAATAAAAATGTAGATGTTTTGGTTATTGTACCACGAGATGCCAATGGCTTGGGGACAGTGGTAAATGAAGCGAGGAAAAAAGGAATTAAAGTGATTTCTTATGACCGATTGATTAAGGGGGTTCCTCTGGATTTATACATATCTTTTGATAATGAACTGGTTGGAGAATTAATAGCTGATACTTTAGTGAGTCATGTGCCACAGGGAAATTATGTAATTTTTAATGGCCCCGAAAGTGACAATAATGTTTCTTTACTAAGGAAAGGGTACTATAATGTTTTAAATCCTAAAATTCAGTCAGGAGATATTATCGTTACTCATGAATATTGGACACCCAATTGGGAACCTGAGCAAGCTGGCTATAAAATGGAAGAACTTTTAAGAAACCAAGAAAAGATCGATGCGATTATAGCAGGAAACGATTCTATTGCAACGATGCTCATTAGATTATTATCAGAAAATAGAATGGCTGGTAAAGTTGCAGTTGGCGGACAAGATGCGGAAGTGTCAGCATGCCAAAGAATTGTTGAAGGGACACAGCTTATGACAGTGTATAAACCTATTGATAAATTGGCAAGATTATCGGCAGAACTTGCAGTGCAGTTAGCGAAAGGAGAAGAAATTATTGTAAACAACGTATATGAGGATGGAGAGTATTCGATCCCATACTATGAAATTATGCCGATTGCAGTGACAAAGGAAAATATGATGGACACAGTCATTAAAGATGGATTTCAAAGGTTAGAATCAGTATACCAAAACATACCACCCAAACAGTGGCCTAAGAATTAATCGCCTTTATAGGCGATTTTTTTGTGCACAAAATAATACTATATCTAAAATATACCATTGTAACAATACTATATTTTATAGAATATTGCAAAAATCTCCAGATCGGGATGTGATATATTAATAATGTAATAAGGTCACAAAAGTGATCCAAAAATACAGGGAGGGGTTTATCGTGAAAAAAATTAAAAAGTTATTAGGAGTTATGTTACTTTGTTTGATGGTAGTTTCATCATTTACAGGCTGTGGCAAAACAAATACAAGTTCTACCGCAGGAAATACGGGAGGAGAAACAGGGACTGTTGAGGAGTCACCTAAAGAAACTGCTGAAGGCAAAAAATTGGTAATAGGATTTTCGCTTCCAACACTTCAAGAGGAAAGATGGGCAAGAGACAAAGAAGCAATGGAAAATTACGCTAAATCAAAGGGGATTGAACTTTTAGTTCAGATCGCTGATATGGACGCTCAAAAACAGGCTAACCAATGTGAAAACTTAATTTCTCAGGGAATAGATGTTTTAATATTGGCGCCTCATGATGCATCTTCAGCAGCAGCAATTGTTGAAAGTGCGAGAGCTTCCAATGTGCCAGTAATTTCCTATGACCGTCTTGTTATGGATACAGACCTTGATCTTTATATTTCTTTCGATAACGTAAAGGTAGGGGAAATCCAAGGAAAGTATTTAACAGAACATCTTGACAAAGGAAACATTGTATGGCTTGCAGGAGCACCTACAGATAACAATGCAAAACTTTTCAAGCAAGGAGCAGCAAAATACCTTCAACCTAAAATCGACAGTGGAGATTATAAAGTAATTCTTGAACAAGATGTTATAGATTGGAAACCAGATAATGCTCTTAAGATTATGGAGCAGGCATTAACTTTGGCAAACAACGATATACAAGGGGTATTGGCTCCTAACGATGGTACAGCAGGTGGCTGCATCCAGGCAATGAATGCTCAGGGTATTACAGACAAAGTAGTGATCACAGGACAGGACGCAGAACTTGCAGCAGCACAAAGAATAGTAAATGGTGAACAAGATATGACAGTATTTAAAGATACAAGAAAACTTGCAACAGCGGCATTGGATGCAGCAATTACTATGGCAAGTGGTGGAAAAGTTGAAACCAACGGTGCTGTAACCAACAATAATAAAATGGATGTTCCATCTTTACTTCTTGAGCCAGTAGCCGTTGATAAAGATAATATTGACGAAATTTTAATCGACAGCGGTTATCTTAAGAGAGAAGATGTATATAAGAATTAAAGGCTAGACAAGACATAGAGGAACGGATTTAATCCTTCCTCTATGATTGTATTGAAAGCGGGGGATAAGATGAGCGAGTACATTCTGGAAATGAACAATATAACAAAGGAATTCCCTGGAGTTAAAGCCCTGTCAAATGTTAATTTTAAGGTAAAAAAAGGTGAAATACATGCCTTGGTTGGAGAAAATGGAGCAGGCAAGTCAACGCTTATGAAGGTTTTAAGCGGAATTTATCCTGCAGGAACTTATGAAGGGGAAGTTATATTTAAAGGGCAAGTCCAAAGAATGTCTGGTATAAGAGACAGTGAAAAAATAGGGATTGCAATCATATATCAGGAATTAGCCCTGGTTAAGCAGATGAGTATTGCAGAGAATATATTTTTAGGAAATGAAATTATTAAAAAAGGTTTCATTGATTATGATGAGACTTATAGAAGAACGGCTGAAATATTAAAAGAAGTTCATTTAGATTTAAATCCGGCTACCAAGGTACTGAATCTTGGGGTTGGACAGCAGCAATTGGTTGAAATAGCAAAAGCAATTTCAAAAAATGCAGATTTACTAATTTTGGATGAGCCTTCTGCCGCATTGACTGAGCGAGAGACAGAGAATTTATTAGAGATTTTAAAAGATTTGAAATCAAAAGGGGTTACCTGTATATATATTTCCCACAAACTCAATGAAATTTTTGAAATCAGCGATACGATTACAGTATTAAGAGATGGAAAAACCGTTGCAACGATTCCTACAAATGAGATGAATGAAGATCAATTAATTGCGATGATGGTAGGCCGTGAAATCTCAGATAGATTTCCAAGAAAAGAGCATACGCCACAGGAAGTGGTGCTTGAAGTTAAAAATTGGACAGTACAGAATCCGGAAATTCCTGAAAAAGAAATTATTAAAAATGTTAGCTTTAAAGTCAGAAAAGGAGAAATTCTTGGAATAGCAGGACTTATGGGAGCAGGAAGAACAGAACTGGTTATGAGCCTTTTCGGGGCTTATGGTAAAAATGTAAAGGGCGAAATATTTTTAAATGGTACGAAACTGAACATTAAAAAACCAAAGGATGCTATTAAAGCCGGTATAGGATATGTATCAGAAGATAGAAAAAAATACGGTCTTGTATTAGGGCAAGATGTTAAATCTAATTCCTCTCTGGCATCATTGGATCGCCTGGTAAATCGTGGAATAGTTAATGATAATGAAATTATCAGACAAACCAATAAATATGTAGATGATTTAAACATTAAGACGCCTTCGATTGAGCAGAAAGTTAACAATCTAAGTGGTGGAAATCAACAGAAAGTTGTCCTTTCAAAATGGCTTATGACAGAGCCTAAAGTACTTATTCTTGATGAACCTACAAGGGGAATCGATGTGGGTGCCAAGTATGAAATTTATAATATAATGAACGATCTGGTAGACCGTGGTGTTTGTATTATTATGATATCGTCAGAACTTCCGGAAGTTTTAGGTATGAGCGACAGAATTTTGATCATGCATGAGGGAGAAATACGCGGTGAATTAGATTATAAAGAGGCGACTCAGGAAAAAGTTATGTATTATGCGACAGGAGGGAAATAACTATGACAGAACCAGCAATCAATACAAGTAGTTTATCAATAGAAACCATTAAAAAATCTTTAAAAATTAATATAAGGCAATTTTCGATGATTATCGCTCTTTTAGCCATATGGATTATATTTCAAATATTAACCGGCGGTATTTTTATAAGTGCAAGAAACTTATCCAATCTATTTTTGCAAAGTGCTGCTGTAGGTATTGCGGCCAGTGGTGTTGTATTAGTAATGGTGGCTGGGCATATTGATTTGTCCATAGGGTCAGTTGTAGGTTTTACCGGAGCAGTGACTGCAGTTTGTCTGGTTAATTTTAATATGTCTGTAGGCACGGCGCTGTTAATCACTCTTATCGTAGGGCTTATGATAGGGATATGGCATGGATTTTGGATCGCTTATAGAGGAGTACCAGCCTTTATTGTTACGCTTGCCAGCATGTTAATGTTTAGAGGAGCAATCATAGGAATTACAGGCTCTAAATCTATATCTCCCAACAATTCAACTTTTAAAGCAATCGGTCAGGGATATTTGCCTAAACTTAATGAAGGATTAAATTTCCACGATACTACAGCATTATTAGGAATCTTATTCATTATTGCTTATATAATATTAGAATTATATACAAGAAAGAAAAGACAAAAATATGGTTTTACAGTGCTTTCCAATTCTATGTTTATAGCAAAATTGATTGGTATGAGTATCGTGATTGCCGCTGTATTTTCTATAATGGTTTTATACAGAGGAATTCCCTATGCGGTTTTACTTCTTCTTGTAGTGGTTATTATATTTACAATTATTTCTAACAAGACTGCGTTTGGCCGTTATGTATATGCTATAGGTGGAAATAGGGAAGCGGCAAGGCTTTCTGGTATTGATATTAGAAAGACCAATATGATGATCTTTGTACTCATGGGACTTTTGTCTACAATTGCAGGAATTGTATATACCTCGCGATTAAATGCAGCTATAGTTGCAGCGGGACAGAACTTTGAAATGGATTGTATCGCAGCAGCTATTATCGGCGGAACCAGTACTTTAGGCGGAGAAGGAACAATTCCAGGAGCAATTATTGGAGCTTTAGTTATGGCAAGTCTTGATAATGGAATGAGTCTTATGAATCTCGGATCTTTTGAACAATATTTGGTAAAAGGACTTGTGCTTTTAATAGCTGTATGGTTTGATATAGCTACAAGAAAGAAAGCTGCTTAATTAAATTCAGGTAAGACTTTGACACCTACCGTTTGATCGGTAGGTGTATTTGTAAACAAGATTTTGGAGGAATATTTTATGAAGAAAGTAGAAAGTGAAAGTATCAAGGGGATATCTATAAAAGGGAAGCTTTTAATTACTTTCTTTTCTCTTGTTACTGTTCTTGGCAGTGTATCCGTTATTCTTCTGCTTACAGTCAATCATTTCAACAATCAATACAATCGCATTCTTGATAATATATTATTGGCCAATACTATTCCTGAAATATTAAATATACTTCCAGGTTCCCTTGAAGATTCATATAAAAACTATTCTGATTTCAGCGATTCGAAGTATAAAGAAAATCTGGAATTAGTTAAAAAAAATATTGATATCATTGAAAACAATACAAATTCAGATAGAGTAAAGTACAATGTCGGTGCTATTAAAGACCATCTTGCAACTATAGAAGAAAAGATAAAATCTGCAGAAGAAAATTTGCAGGATTCAGGTCTAGTACAGGAAAATATCAAATACATGCAAAATCTTATAGCTTTTTTTATTGAACCAGAGAAAAATACCCTTATATCCAATGAATTAAAAAGCAGTGAACTTATCAAGGATCAAATAGAAAAGGAATACCGGTTAATCAGTATTATGGGTATTGTTGCGTTAATTTTATCAATTACCGGTTCAAGTATTGGGATTACAATAATTTCTGGTAATATTAATAAATCTATTAAAGACATTGGTAATAATGCCAAAGCTATTGCAGAAGGGGATTTAACAGTCAACCCCCTGGTGATTCGCTCAAAGGATGAATTAAAAAGTCTGGCAGAAGCTTTTAATAACATGTTAAAAGGTATCAGAGGAATTATAGAAAAGGTAACTTCGGTTAGCGTCTATATATGTGAAATGTCTAATACCTTAAAAAATAATGTAGAAGAAAACAGCAGATCAGGAGAACTCCTTACTGCTTCTATGGAATCTGTGACAGGAGGAATTAAAGAACAAAAAAGAGAGGCACAGAATACAATGAATACGGTGAGTAAAATGTATGATGTGTCTCAAAAGATTTGTAACAGGGCAGAGGAGATTTTAGAAAATACTGCAGTCTCTGTAAGATTAGCATCCCAAGGGAATATTTGCATTCATAAGTTTGTAGAAAAGATTTCGAACATAAATAGTGTAATGGATAGCACCCTAAAAATCTCAGAAGAGCTTAAAGAGAGTTCAGATAAGATGACTGGCATTATTAATACTATTTCAGAAATTGCAGACCAGACCAGTCTTTTAGCTCTGAATGCATCTATAGAGGCAGCCAGGGCAGGAGCAGCGGGGAAAGGATTTGCAGTCGTTGCAGAAGAAGTTAGAAAACTTTCAGAGCAAACATCTAAGTCAACTCAGATGATTAAAGAATTAATTGATAATTTTCAAAATCACACAATAGCTATAAATCGCAAAATGCATGAAAATATGAAAGAAATTGAAGAGGGGAATAAAATTACTTTAGAAGCAAAAGAATATTTTGATAAAATAGAGCAAGAAGATAAAATAGTCAATGGCAATATTGCAGATATAACTCGTGACATTAATGAATTTATGCAATCTATTGAAAAAGTTAAAAGCAGTATGAAAAATGTTCAGGAAGTCATAGATGTATCTGTACATGCCAGCAATGATATATATGCTGCTTTAACAGAGCAGCAAGCAAGTCTTATTGAAGTTACAGAATTAGCCACAGTCTTGGCAAGTTTAGGAGATCAATTAAATGAAGCAGTATGCAGGTTTAAAATTTAAATTTCATTCCATAATAAGGTGATAAGAAGTAATTGATGGAAGTCGTTGTTTGTAGTAGAATAGAGCCAAGTTTTTAGAGCGGATCGATGGTATGGCAATATGGTATAAGAAGGTGCATAAAGGAAAAGGGGTAGGAAGTAAGTTTTAAGGAGGAAGCATATGATGGTATATTCCATTATTATGATGATTGCGGCAGTATTGCTTTTGATTTGTGGAATAGCTATTCAAAAAGGGAATACGGATTTGATTCATGATTATCATCGATCAAAAGTAAAAGAGTCAGATAGATTAGAATATGGCAAAGCCTTTGCGAAAGGTATTTACTTACTGGCATTCACTTTATTGCTTAGTGGAAGTGTTACTTTGATTGGAGAAGATACAGCCATTGTGGTTATATCCGTGGCAGTACTCTTGATTGGAATGCTTATATCATTTATGGTTTTGGGAAAAGTACAAAAAAAGTTTAATGGCGGATGGTTTTAAAGGTTAAAAATTAAAGGTTCCCAGATTTTCGGCAAGTATAACCGATTGATGGGAACCTTGTTTTATTATTCTTGGATATTAAAGTAAAGGCAAGCTGTTAATCTTGCATCCATGAGTGTTTTAAGCATTAGAAGTTGCTTCCGTTCCAGCCCCAGTTTGAAACTTCTTCATATTTTACATAGATGCAATCTGGCTGGATGTTAAGTTCATCACGAAGAATATTGGTAATTTCTCTTGTGAGATGGTTATAGGCATCCCTTGATGCTTTGCCAAAAAGTTTTACTTCTACAAAGGCTAAAGGTTTGTCATTTTTGCCTTTAAAATATAAATTGCTTTCGTCTTCAAAAGCAACCATGAGCCAATTTTCGCTCTTTCCAGGCAGTAATTCAATGGCTTTTCCAAGCTTGGTTTTAATAGCTTCAGACTGATCCTTGCTTAGTTTTACATTCGTTTTTGTGCTTATATATGGCATGATCATCATCCTTTCATGTCATTATTTGTGTTTTTTGACATTATATCAAATATAATTATACCACACATACGGATGTTGTGATATACTATACATAATAAGTTATTGCTGAAAAATCAAACAAATTTTTATTTTCAGAAATTAACGCATTGGGAGGTGAAGACTTATGACTGTAGAAGAAAAACTCGCAAAATCCTTGACGGCTGAATCCGTAGAGCTTATACCATATCTGCCGTATTTATTGCAGGATTTATGGGAGTTGGGGGCATCACCAAAGGATATAGTGGAAATGATTACTAGACATATTCCTGTATCCAAAGAAACAAAAGTGCTTGATTTGGCATGCGGCAAAGGAGCAGTAAGTGTTAACTTAGCCAAGGAACTTGGCTGCTTGGTAAAAGGGATTGACCTTATTCCGGAGTTTATTGATTTTGCAGTTCAAAAAGCGCAGGAATTTGGCGTGGGAGAATTGTGTGACTTTGCAGTAGGAGACATCACAGAATTGGTTAAGACTGAAAAGGACTATGACATTGTTATTCTTGGAGCAGCAGGCGACGTTTTGGGAAATTCAGAAGAAACAATAAAGTTACTGAAAAAGACAGTAAAAAATGGTGGTTATATTATTATTGATGATGCATATGGCAATGATGAAAGCAACCCACAATATCCAACTAAAGAGCAATGGCTTGAGATATTTGATAAAACAGGAATAAAGCTGATAGAAGATAAGGTTATTGATGATGATGAAATAGCCAGACTTAATGATGAACAGCAGAAATGGATCATAAAAAGGGCCAATGAATTAAAAGAAAAATTCCCGGAAAAGGTATGTCTTTTTGATAGTTACATACAGACCCAGCAAGATGAATGTAATGAGCTTGAGAACGAAATATCTGGAGTAACAATGCTCCTTAAAGTTATGTAGGAGATAGAGAGAAAAGATGGTAAAATTATTGTATTATACGCACAAGTGATTTAAATTTTAAATTAATAAGAGAAGGGAATAGTGGTATTATGCTTTGGAAAGATGCCTATGAATTGGGGGTTCCACAGATTGATGCGCAGCATAAAGAATTATTCAGGCGTGTAGAAGCATTTTTGCAGGTAGTGCGATCAAAGGATGCCTGGGAAGAGAAGCTTCCCAAGATCAATGAAACGCTGGAGTTTATGAAAGGATATGTCGTAGAGCATTTCCGAGATGAAGAAGAATACCAGAAAAAGATTAATTATCCTGGGTACGAAGCACATAAGCAAATACATATAGGTATGGTGGATTACGTTCTGGAGGTTTCTAAGCAATTTGAAGAAACCAATTATAATGAAAACTTGGTGCAGCAGTTCGGAGGGAAACTGCTTTCATGGTTGATTAACCATGTAGCCGCCGAAGACCAACGGATTGCAGATTATGCTAAAAAGGAAGAGGTGAATGGAAATGGTAGATGAGCTTTATAAAGCTTTTGTGGATTCAACATACAATGTTTTTAATCTGATGTTTAATATTTCAGATATTTCTGTTCACTCGACTGAGAATTTTACATGCGATGACGAGATAGATATTGTAGTTGGTATTGTAGGAGAACTTCAGGGAGAAGTGACTTACCGATTTCCGGTTGCCACATCTCTTAGCATGGTAAATATCATGAGTGGCATGGAGTTTGAGGATGTGGATATTTTCGTGACTTCTGCCATATCAGAGGTTGCCAATATCATTAGTGGAAATGTTGTTACCGCACTTTCTGATCATACTAAGAAATATGATATCTTGCCTCCTGTGCAGGGTAAGCCTGATGATTCTAAAGAATATGAGATCGAATCGAGTTGCTGCGTTTCCACATCCATCGGTGGAATTTGCCTTAAAATAGGACTCAATTCGGCCTGATATCATCAATATGCCTTAATGAATCTAAGATGAAAGGTTTCCAGACTTTCGGTAAGTATAACCGATTGATGGAAACCTTATTTTTTTATCTCTTTACTGACTGAGGTTTAGAAAGAATTAAGATATTCAGTTGTATCAACGTATTTGCATATTTAGTCTGTCATGATATGATATATGTATACCAATAATGGATATAAACTTTACATATGGAACGAATTTCAACAAACCTTAAATAACATTGATAATGTAGTACTAATCGAAAAAACTTAATTTTAAAATCTATATGTTCAGTCGACATGAATGTTGGGGTGAGGTGATTATGTCTGTAACGGTGAAGAAACTTTGCAAGAATAGTGAGTTCTTGTATAATATGAAGCTTATTGCTGGTCATAATGGCTTAAATAATCTTGTTCAATGGGTTCATATTATTGAAGACAGTGATGTAATTTCTTTCCTTCATGGAAATGAGCTGATTTTTACTGCTGGTGTATTAAACAATAAAAAAGACTGGCTGTTGAATTTTACTGTTAAGCTGAAAGAAGTAAATGCCAGTGCATTTGTTGTCAATCTGGGGCCTCACATTAAAGAAATAGATGAGCAAGTTATCGATTTTTGCAATAAGGAAAACCTTCCGCTTTTCACCATACCCTGGGAAACAAGAATGGTGGATATGACAAGGGATTTCTGCCACAGAATATTCAATGATCTGCAAATGGAGAATGATCTGACGACAACCATTAAGAATATTGTATTTAATGTTGGAGATCCGGAAGCTCAGATTATGCATCTTGAAAGATATGGTTGCCATCGGGACAGTATGCTTTGCTTTATAAGTATAACCGTGAGCAACCTTGGTGATGCAAGCTTTGAAGATTACGAACGGGAGATTAAAATGATTGTAGAGAAGATTGCCAAAAGCATGCATGAATTGTATATATCCTTTTTATATGGGGAGAGTTTAATTTTAGCCCTTGTAAACTATACAGATACAGAGATCGAAGCCTTCGTTAAGGAGTTCTTTAAAAACATCAGCAGTAAATTAAAGCACTTGAATATTCATATGGGGATTAGTCCTAATCAACCGGGCATGGATAACCAAAATAAAAATTTTGAAAAAGCCATTTCTGCTATGAAGATGGCTTGCAATCTCAAGGAAAATTATCTGTACTATGATAAACTTGGAATTTACAAAATCCTATATGCCACCAACGACAAAGGTGTTTTAAGTAGTTTCTATAATGATACCATCGGAAAACTGGCTGCTTATGACAAACAGAATAAGACAAATTTTACAGAACTTTTACGGATTTATCTTGAGAATAACGGGAGTATTCAATTGGTATCAGAAAAATTGTATGTCCATAGAAATACAGTATTAAATCATCTCAAGAAAATCGAAAGTATTGTGGGAATCAATCCTTTGGAACTGGAAGGACGCGTTAACCTTTACATAGGGTTTTACATAAAAGACATTTTGTAATATTTTAACAAGGCTTATGAGGATTATATGAAGTAGGATATGTAAAAATTATCTGGAACTCATATGACGATAATACATATTTGTGCAGAAGCACAGAAAGATAGATTTTTAAGAAATGATTTAACGATTATGATTGTGCAAGACTGTCGATCATAAAATTCATGATAATTTGTCCTGAGTTGACGAATACGTTATTATCATGAAAAATACGATGTTTATATTGGTTGTATTTAATTATTATAGTAGCAAACATGGCGAAAAATGAAGGATTGCATTTTGATAATTTCATTCGATTACAGATATAATGATGATCATTAACTTAAAAATTTGGATTTTAAGCGGATTTATGAATATTGGGATTATATAACTGCAAAAACCTCTAGGATACTTTAATTATTAAACGGTTTTTTGTAAATTAATGGATATAAGTGTGCATATGCACAAAAATATTTGGGAGAGTGTTAATTGCAATATCATATGGTTTTGATTTATAATAAACCCAAGTTAAAAAATTAGATTAAAAAGCGATGGGGCTTTAATATAAATGGAGCTTCATCTTTTTTTATTTTACAGATCTGTAGATCAACATAAAATGCACTGGTGCAATTCTCAGGGTTATAAAATCTGACATGTACAAAGATAAATTTGGATTTTGTTCATTAAATGAAATATTTATTTGAATGAAGTAGAAATGGAGCGATAACATGAATGGTGAAGAAATTAAATTGACATTAAAAAAATATAATCTTCAATCATGGAGCAAGCAGAAATATATAGATCCTATTCCTGTGGGAAAAGCATCAGGCATATACTTTTGGGATTATGAAGGGAATCGCTATTCTGATATGTCGTCACAGCTGGTGAATTTGAATCTTGGTTATGGCAATAAAGAGATAGAAGATGCAATCAAAGTACAAATGGAGAAGTTTTGTTTTATCGGACCTTCATACGGTGCTGAGTCCAGAGCGAAGTTGGCAAAGAAAATCATTGACCTCATGCCCGACAATATGGGCAAAGTCTTTTTTACCAATGCAGGAGCTGAAGCTAATGAGAATGCTATTAAAATTGCAAGAATGTATACTGGTAAATTTAAAATATTCAGCCGCTATAGAAGTTACCACGGATCTTCCTTTGGTTCCGGAAATCTTACCGGAGAACCCAGAAGATTCGCATTGGAGCCGGGCATTCCCGGATTTGTAAAGTTCTTTGATCCTTATGTTTATAGGGAAGCCATTGTATTTCAGTCAGAAGAAGAGGCTGCAAAATACTATCTCACAAAACTGGAAGAACAGATTCAGTATGAGGGCCCCCAGTCAATAGCAGCAATTGTTCTGGAGACCATTACAGGTTCCAACGGCGTCATCATTCCTCCTAAAGGTTATTTGCCGGGAGTAAGGGCTTTGTGCGATCAATATAATATTTTAATGATATGCGATGAGGTGATGACTGGTTGGTGCAGAACCGGTAAAATGTTCGGATTTGAACATTTTGATGTAAAGCCCGATATAGTTACCTTTGCTAAAGGTGTTACCTGTGGGTACATACCGCTGGGAGGCGTGGCGGTATCAAGTAAAATCGCCGAATACTTCGATGATCATTTATTATCCTGCGGGCTTACATACAGCGGACACCCTCTGGCTTGTGCAGCAGGGGTTGCATGTGTGGAATATTATGAAAAGCACAATATAGCAGATCAAGTAAGTGAAATGGGAAAAGTTCTGGGTGAGATTCTGGAGGATCTTAAAGAAAAGCATCCCTGTGTGGGAGATGCCCGTTATATAGGTTTATTTTCTGCAGTAGAGCTGGTAAAGGATAAAGCAACGAAAGAGCCTATAGTTCCTTATGGTAAAGATCCCGACGGCATCATGGGAAAAATTCTTGGCAAGCTTAAAGAACGCAGCTTTATGACCTATACCCATGAAAATATGATTCTTATTGCACCTCCGTTGATTATCACTGAAAAACAGTTGAGGGAAGAAATGGTTAAGCTGGATGAAGTGCTGAGTGTTGTAGACAGAGAATTTATTTAATATTTAGGGATATATAGGTAAAGCAGTTATTAATCATGTTTAATACTTATCAGTTGCCGAAGGATCTGGGAAAGGAGGCAGTATGGCTTATAAATTCAGACTACCAGGACAAACATTTATTGGTCCTGACGGGCTTAAAGGAAGCGAAGCCGTTATAAAAGATTTTGGTAAAAAAGCTTTTATAATTAGCGGCAAAAATGTCAGTAAAACAGATGCGATGAAAACCTTGGCAGATACTCTTTTAAATTGCAATATTGACTGGGTGCTGTTTAACGAAATCACCGGAGAACCTACAGTGGAAATGATTGAGGCAGGGGTTAAAAAGTATAAGGAAACTGGCTGTGATTTCGTTATTGGAATAGGTGGCGGAAGCCCTCTTGACAGTGCAAAGGCAATAGCTGCCATGTCGGTATTGGAAGGACGCATTTCGGACTATATGGGTAAGGAGATAGAAGGAGATTTTCCACCGATGGTTCTAATACCTACAACTGCCGGCACCGGCTCCGAAGCAACCAAATTCGCTGTCATTACCGATACGGAGAGAAATATAAAAATGCTGCTTAAAGGGGACGCGTTGATTCCAGATTTGGCAATCATTGATGCCAGATTTACCATTACGGCGCCTCCTGTTATTACAGCATCAACTGGAATGGATGCTCTGACCCATGCTGTTGAAGCCTATACATCCAGAAGGGGAAATCCTCTTACGGATATGTATGCACTAAGTGCCATCAAAAGGATTTTTACTTTTTTACCAAGAGCTTTTGATGATGGCAGGAATCTCGCAGCAAGAGAAGAGATGGCTTTGGCAGCATACGAAGCAGGGGTTTGTATCAACAATGCTTCCGTAACTCTGGTGCACGGTATGAGCAGGCCTGTAGGAGCATTGTTTCATGTGCCTCATGGATTGGCTAATGCAATGCTGATCAAGGAATGTCTGTCCTATGTACTGGATGGTTGTTATGAGAGATTTGCCGCGATCGGCAGAGTAATCGGTGCAGCAAATGACCAATCTGGCGATCAGGAAGCAGCTAAGGCTTTTATTGAAAGATTATCGGAGCTCTGCCAATATTTAAAAATACCTACTCTGAAGGAATATGGGATTAGCAAGGGTGAGTTTGACCGAGTAAAAGTCAAAATGGCAGAGGATGCCATGGCAAGTGGAAGTCCGTCTAATACAATAAAAGAAGTTACCAGGGCGGACCTTTTGGAAATATATAATCGACTGTGGTGATGCGATCTACGAAAACTTATATAAAGATTTGCTTTTACTGATTACAATGGTGTAAAACAAATCACTTTGCAATTGGATTGATATGAAAATCTTTTTATATATAAAGATTTTTGAAAGTTTACAATGGCGTAAAACCTGAGGGTTTTACGCCATTTTTTCATTTTATGGGCAAAATACGTGGCAAAGCAGGAGGGATTTAGTATGTTTCAAGCTGAAAAAGCAAATGTAAATTACGATAGAAATTTAGCTTCTGATCCAGATGAATTTAACACTGGAATCATAATTAAAAATTTATCAGTGAAGTTTCCGGATAAAAATGGCGGTGAACCGGTGGAAGCCCTTCGAAACGTTAATCTGGAAATAAAGCCAGGAGAATTTGTTTCATTGGTAGGACCTTCAGGCTGCGGAAAAACAACCCTGCTTCGGACAATCGCCGACTTGCAGCAGCCAACGACCGGAACCATATCCATTGGAGGTTTGACACCCCGTGAAGTAAGACTTCAGCAGAAATTTGGCATCGTTTTTCAGAATCCCGTTTTATATGAATGGCGTACGGTCAGAAGAAATGTCTGCATGCCCATGGAGATTATGGGAATTCCTAAACCGGAACGCACAAGGCGGGTGAGTGAGATGCTTGAATTGGTTGGACTGTATGATTTTGGGAAAAAGCATCCCCATGAACTGAGCGGGGGCATGCAGCAGAGAGTCGGTATAGCCAGAGCCCTGGCACTCCGTCCCAAAATACTTCTTATGGATGAGCCTTTCTCTGCCCTTGATGAATTTACCAAAGAAAAATTACATCTGGATTTGCAGAACATTTGGCGCAAAACCAGGAAAACTATTATTTTCGTTACCCACAGTATGCAGGAAGCAGTGTTCTTGTCAGATAAAGTAGTGGTTCTTTCACCTCATCCTGGAAGAGTTTCGGCTGTTGTGGACATTAATCTTCCAAGGCCAAGAGGATTGGAGATTAAAGATACTGTAAAATTCAATGCACTGGTTTCAAAAGTAAGAAACAGTTTTGAGGGGGTATAGGCTCGAATGAACAGAGTAAAAAGAGTTTTATCCTCAAAGCAGATCGTTACCTTTGTTTGGGTTATTGGTTTGATTATGGCGTGGGAGATTGGGGCAACTGTGGTACAACAGACGAAAAGAACACCCGAATATGTCCTCCCTCACATCTACCAGATTATTGATTCAGTATTCAGTCCAAATCTTGTAAACGGCAGTCAGACAGCTGCACAAATTGTACTCAGCAATGCAGCAGTGACATTGGTGAGGGCAGGAATTGGTTTTATCATCGGAAGCGTCATTGGTTTTGTATTGGCTTTACTTATGAATATGTTTCTCCCTGTTGAAAAAATTGCTTTTCCATATCTTATGATCATTCAGATGATTCCTATTTTGGGTATGGCCCCGATCATTCTGGCGATCACAAAGGATATTGATAAAAGCAGAATTGTCATTGCAGCCATATTGACTTTTTACCCTGTAGCCACCAATACTTTGGCTGGGTTTAAGGCTGTAGAAAAAGAAAAACTTGAACTGATGTATTCTCTTGCAGCAAAGAAGGCAGATGTTTATAAGAAGCTCTTTATTCCATCCAGCATTCCTTATTTCTTTACAGGCCTTAAAATATCCGCTCCCATGGCAATTACGGCTTCCATTCTGGTGGATACGCTCCAGGGTGGAGGTGGACTGGGATGTATGCTCTCCCAATCTTTAAAACATGCCATGAGTATTTACGTATTCTGGCAAATAGTATTCTTCAGTGCTATCATCGGAATTTTAAGTTTCTATCTGATGTCTGCCATTGAAAAATTGGTCTCGCCCTATAAAAAAGTCGGAAGATGAGGAGGGGTATGGTATGGAAAACGGATATTTGAACACCAAATCCAATTTCCTGAATGTAAAAACATCTGAGGGAACAGATCCCAATCAGGTGAAATCAAGAAGCAAACCCGAATTAAATAAAGATGGAGTTACAACGGTCATTTATCCTGTTTTGTTTGGAGTTTTTATCCTGCTTCTTTGGCAAACACAGTTATTGCACAAAATTCTGGGTACCGATACCTTTACGCTTCCCCTGCCTGGGCGAATTATCAATATCATACTCGGCAATATACCTGAGATATTAAAAAATGTTCAGGCTACTGTTATTGTAGCTGCAGGCGGGCTGGTACTAGGCTCGGCATTGGGATATTTACTTGGAATTGTTGCTATGGCGTTTCCCCAATGGGGGTATGGAGGTATTTCCATTGCATCCGCTTTTACTGCTGTACCTATTGTGGCTATAGCACCTATATTAAATAATTTGACCAAGGATTTTAGTGATGATCCCAATGCAAGAAGTATGCTGGCAAAGACCCTTGTGGTTATGATTACTTGTACAGTCTCCATGAGCATCAATGCCTACAGAGGCTTTACAGAGTTAAAGCCCTATTCACTGGACTTGATGAAATCCTATGCGGCAAGCCCAATGACAGTGTTTCTCAAACTCAGAATGCCCAATAGTCTCCCTTATGTATTTACGGCTTTGAGAGTCAGTGTTCCGACAAGCATTATCAGTGCATTGGTCAGTGAATATTTTGCGGAATATATCATAGGTGTTGGGCGTCAGATTCGAGAAGGTATTGTTCTGGCTCAATATGCAACGGCCTGGGCCTATATCATAGTTGCCTGCGCCATAGGCATACTGATGTATGCCATATTGTTAATTGCTGAAGGGATTATACTAAAAGACCGACGAAACCGCTAATTTTCAATTAAACTGGGACAGCACAGACTGTTTCCGGTATAACAATATATTTAGTTGATCAACAGATCGTAAGGAGGGTTAAATTATGAGAAGATCAAAGTTATTAGCTATTTTACTGATGAGTGCCATGATCTTAGCTTCTTTTGCGGGATGTGGCCAATCTATCAAGTCAGCAACTACTACAAGTGAGGTAAGTAGTGAAGTAAGCACGGATGAAGCAGATTCTCCATCTTCTTCTGACAGTGTTTCCGAGAGCTCAGGCAAATATTATGATCCAACAGATTCTGTAGAAAGTATTATCAAAGATGCTGCCAGCAAAGGCAAAGTAGGAAACTGGGGACTTGGAAATGAGTATGAAGTACAGGCCCTTTTGGCCAAATATGGTCAGCCCATCACTTTCTTAAGTCAGGCTTTTGATATGGATGGTTTTGACAATGACACGATATTGCTTGCTTCTGCCATGACATACAACGAGCTGGGACTGGTTAAAAACAGCTATGAAGGCGGATATGGCTATGGTGACCAGGTTGGTATTATTGATATGAACGATGAAGGTGTTGCCATGCTTGAGGATAACATCTTCTGTACAAGGGAGTTTGCACAAAAGCATCCCAATACTGTAAAAGCTTTTCTTTATGCTTCCATGAAAGGTTGGGAATATGCCTGCCAGAATCCTGAAGAAGCAGCGGAAATTGTCTATAAATATGGTTCTTCGGTATCTGGCGACCATCAGGCTTATATGGCTTCCGAAGTGAAAAAGCTGGTTGAAACCGATACGACAGGCGCTCCTGTAAAAGACTACGGAAACATGGACGAAAAAGCCATGCAGCAAACCCTTGACCTTGCAAAGCAATATATTCAGCTGAGTGATCCGGACGCAGCCAAGAAGTTGCAGTCCATGACACTGGATGATATCCGTGATGCTTCTTACATAAAAGAAGCCATGGCTTCAGACGGAAAATTTGGCGAGCTTGAAAAGACATCGGTATCTATTCAGCTTAAGTGGCTTCCACAGGCTCAGTTCATGGGGTATTATGTAGCACTGGATAAAGGGTTTTACAAGGATGTGGGACTGGATGTTACCATCATTCCCGGCGGCGGAGACATCGGAGAAACCACGGCAGTCTATACCGGCCAGGTTGATTTTGGCGTTACCTGGGTATCCAACCTGATTGCCGCCAATGCAGGAGGAATGGATCTTCTCCAGATTGCACAGGTATATCAAAGATCAGGACTGGTACTTGTTTATAAGTTGAATTAAATTTTTAAAATTCGGGATTGTATGATATCCGATATGCCTGAATTGGGTAATTGCTTGGAACACCTGATTCAGGCATGATTCATTAACAAGTACATGAAGTTTATAAGGATGCGAACAGTTTTGCAGGACAGTAACACAAAATAAAAGATTGAAGTTTTATGTTCGGATATTGCATGGATAGGAGGTTGATAGAATGGATTTATTAATTAAAAACGGTACTGTTGTTACTGAAAGTGAAAGCTTTATTGCAGATATTGCAGTGAAAGACGGGAAAATTGCTTTAATAGGTAAAAATCTTCCTCTGGAAGCTAAAAAAATTGTCAATGCCGCGGGGAAATATGTATTACCCGGTGCCATCGATGTGCATACCCATCTTGCTATGCCCTTTGGCGGAACGGTATCAGCTGATGGGTATTTATCCGGTACGAGGGCGGCAGCTTGCGGCGGTGTTACTACCGTATTTGATTATCCCATGCAAAGAAAAGGCAAGGGGATCCTGGAAACCGTTGAAGAACGACTGAAGATGTGCGCTCCACAAGCTTGCGTGGATTATGCTTTTCACTGTATTATTACTGATCTTAATGAAGGAAGTTTGCTGGATGAATTTCAGGCGGCTGTTGATTATGGTATAACTAGTTTTAAATGTTTTTTCGTGTACAAGAAAGAAGGTATGATGGTTGATGATGGCACATTTGTAAAGGTACTGTTAAAAGCTAAGGAAGTGGGGGCTATTACTAATCTTCATGCGGAGAATCCGGATATCATTGATATGAATATTGAGCGATTCTTAAAAGAAGGAAAGACATCAGCCTGGTACCATTATCTTAGCAGACCCGAATTTGTTGAGGCAGAAGCCGACAAAAGGGCTATTCATTGGGCAAAAACCTTCGATACTCCCCTGTACATCGTTCATCTTGCCAATAAGGAAGGGGTGGAGGCAGCAGCAGCTGCGAAACTGGAAGGCTACAACATATTTGTGGAAACCTGTCCTCAATACCTCGAATTTACCTGTGAAGTTTATAAGCGGGAAGACGGCAGAAACTTTGTCTGCTCACCGCCAATTAAAGGGCAGGAAAGCCAGGATGCATTGTGGGCTGCTATCAAAAACGGGACTGTTGACGTGGTTGCAACAGACCATTGCCCATTCCAAAGTTACGAAAAAGACTGGGGAAAAGATGATTTCACAAAAATACCCAATGGCTGCGCAGGGATAGAGAATCTGTATCCCTATATGCTGTCTAAAGCAAACGAAGGCAAGATTACCTTCAATACTGCTGTAAAATTATGTGCAACCAATCCGGCCAGAATTTTTGGCTGTACTGATAAGGGATCCATTACAGTGGGCAAGGATGCGGATATTGTAATTTATGATCCTGATCAGGAGTTTACGATATCAGTAGACAATATGCACTCGGATTATGATCATACCATATGGGAAGGGGTAAAACTCCACGGTTATCCTGTACAGACCTATGTGAGGGGAGAATTGGTTTATGATCATGGTAATTTTGTAGGCAAACCCGGATTCGGAAAATTCATCAAACGGGAGCCGAGAATCAGAAAGGGATGATTGCATGGGAGAAGTTTTGTATAAAGATATTTCAATTATTGAGGAAGCAAGCGGTTGTTTGCTGTGCAACAATGCGCCCTGTACCAAAGCCTGCGCTTATGGCCTCGAAGTTGACAGCATCATTCGGTCGGTTCGATTTGAAAATTATCTGGGTGCGGCTGCCAAAATACCTGAAAATATACCTTGTGCGGGCTGCGAGACAAAAGATTGCATGAAAGCTTGCTTAAAACAGAAAATCAACAGGCCTGTGGATATCGATGAAATCATAGTCAGTACATCGTCCTATGGGAAGGTAAAGTCAGAAGATGTAGATTTATCCATTGAATTTTGTGGAGTAAAATGTGAAAATCCCTTTTTCTTGTCTTCCTCAGTGGTGGGAAGTAATTATGAAATGGTGGCCAAGGCTTTTGATATGGGTTGGGCCGGAGTGGCCTGCAAAACCATAGGAACTTTTGCAGCCAAAGAGGTTTCACCCAGGTTTGAGGCATTGAGAAAAGAAGCAGTTCCTTTTATCGGGTTTGAGAATATTGAACAAATTTCAGAACTATCTTTGGAAGTGAATCTCCAATATTTAAGACAGCTGAAAATGGATTATCCCCATAAAGTTATTATTGCTTCCATCATGGGTCAAAATGAGGAAGAATGGACATACCTTGCAAAGCTCATGACTGATGTTGGAGTGGATATTATAGAGTGTAATTTTTCCTGCCCGCACATGGCGGCAAATGGCTTGGGATCAGATGTCGGGCAGAATCCTGATCTGGTCGCTGAGTATACCAGGGCTGTCAGAAAGGGTACCCACCTCCCCGTTCTGGCAAAGATGACGCCAAATCTTGGCAATATGGAGATTCCAGCCATTGCCGCCATAAAAGCAGGAGCTGATGGAATCGCTGCCATCAATACCATAAAGAGCATTATCAAAGTCGACTTGGACAGTTTTGCTTCCGCACCGGAGGTCAGGGGAAAGACCAGTATAGGGGGATATTCCGGAAAAGCTGTTAAACCTATTGCACTTAGGTTTATTCAGTCCATGAAAAGCCATGGTGAACTGAAAGACATTCCCATAAGTGGCATGGGAGGCATTGAAACCTGGAAGGATGCTGCTGAGTTTATGGCATTGGGGTGCGAGACCGTACAGGTGACAACCGCTGTCATGCAATATGGTTATAGAGTGATTTATGACATGATTGAAGGGATGAAGTATTACCTGAGTACCCATGGATATAAAAGTATAAAGGAAATCGTTGGAAAGGCACTTCCGCAGATTGTGCATCCTGAAAATCTTGACCGAAGCAGCATTTGCCTTCCCAAATTTAACCGAAGCAAATGTCTTGGCTGCGGCAGATGTTATTTATCGTGCTATGATGGGGGGCATCAGGCTCTGATTCAAAATCATGCCACCAGGAAGCCGGTATTGATTATTGAAAAATGTGTGGGCTGTCATTTATGTGTTACAGTGTGTCCTGCACAAGCCATTTCACAGGGAATCAGAATGCCTAAAAAAGCTGAGGATGAATTGTGCAAGGCGCAGTGAGGATTTATTTATAAATCATTAAGAGTTGCTTAAATATTTCAAATGAATTTTCCTTTGAGGGGAGCGGTTAAGAATGATGATATCCTGTAGTATTGAACGATTAGAAGAAAAAATAAAAGCATTCAGCAAGTTTGGTGACACCGGCAGAGGTGGTGTCACACGATACTCGCTTTCAAAAGAAGCCATAGAAGCAAGAAATGAAGTAAAAAGGCGGATGGAAGCCCTCGGGGCAACGGTGGTTACCGATGATATGGCCAATATGTATGCAACTATTCCAGGAACAGAAGATCTTCCCGCAATTATGTCCGGTTCCCATCTTGACTCGGTAAAACAGGGAGGTAATTATGATGGAATTCTGGGGGTTCTGGCAGCTATGGAAGTTGTGGAAACTATAGTGAAAGAAAAAATTCCTCATCGGCACCCGATTACTGTTGTTGTATGGACCAATGAAGAAGGTGCACGATTCGAACCTGCCATGATGTCCTCAGGGGTTATTTGCGGTAAATTTGACAAAGAAGTAATGTTAGCTTCAGAGGCAAAGGATATACCAGGATATACTTTTGGAGAAGCTTTAGAAAAAAGCGGATTTAAAGGAGATGTTTCCAATAGAATGTCCCCTGAAAAATATAAGGCACTTATTGAATTGCATATCGAGCAAGGACCGGTATTGGAAAAGGAAGGCTATGATATAGGCGTTGTTGAAGGTGTATGCGGCATGATCAATTACGAATTTACTTTCCGCGGTCAAGCCGGCCATGCAGGAACAACTCCGATGAAATATAGAAAAGATGCGCTTTATGCGGCAGTCAAGACGATTCAGTATCTCCATGATGAGTTGGATCAGCTGGATAGTAAGCTGGTGTATACAACTGGCAAGATTTCTGCCCATCCCAATATTCATACCATTATTCCTGAGGAGGTTAAGTTTACTCTTGATGCAAGACATCAGAATCCTGAGGTGATCAGGCAAGTTCTTGAGATTATCCATAAGATACCAAAGATTGTGGAAAAGTGCGAAGTGAGCTATGAGGAAGCATGGTCCCGCAAAACGGTACAGTTTACACCGGAGCTTGTTGATTTTGTTGAGAAAAGTGCAAAGGATTATGGCTATACCAACATGAGGTTATACAGTGGGCCAGGTCATGACGCTCAATATGTAGTGGACGTCATTCCAACAGCTATGATCTTTGTACCAAGTGTCGGTGGCCACAGCCATTGTGAACTGGAGTATACACCTCTTGAGAATTGTCTTAAGGGCGCAAATGTCTTGTTAAGAACTTTATTATATATTGACCAGCACTAAAGTTCATCAGGCTCATTGCCAATAGTTGGATGTATTGGCAATGAGCCTGTTTTTATCTCAGGGCAAGATTTTGTGACTTTTGGTTGTATTGAATGCACAAGATTTAATTGAAGTTTTTGAATGAAATCTTTAGTTGTAAATGATCCCATATTTCTTTATTCATTAAAACCATTGCAATTTGTGAAAAGTTTGTTAACATATTGTTAAGGGTAAGTCAACAGCTTAAATCGTTTAATTTTGGCAATCTGGTTCAATAGATTTTGCTGAAGCATTTAGTGTAAGCAGTTGTTTAAACAGTCTGTCTTTATTATTTTTTGTTAATGAATTAACGACTTAAAGATAGGCTGATTGAAGTTTTATATTTAAAATTAGCATCAAATATTATATTGAAATCATAGCAGGTGAATATTATGAAACAAGATCCCAGACAAGTAAAATCAAAAGAAAAATTACATAATGCATACTTATCTTTACTTACCCAAGGGAAAAAGCAATTGTCAATTCAGCAAATATGTTCCAATGCTAATATAACCAGGCCAACTTTTTATAAATTATATAAAGATGTTAATGCATTACGATTGGATTTAATTCAGGAACTATTATTGGAATTAAAGCAAGTTTCAGCATTTGATTTCCATGAGCCAAAATCTATTGAATTAATGACGCGAGAAGAGAAATCTAAGAAATTGATTGAAATGCTTGAATATGTGAAGAAAAATCGCATTGCCTATGAAACCCTATTAATTAATCAACCAGATGCGGATCTTATTAGTGGAATGCAAGATATTATCCGGATCTTTGCAAAAGAATCAATTTACTTAACGCCATCGGAGCAATATTTGCACCATCTTAATAAGGATTTGATAATTTCTTATGTATCTGGTGCATTTGTTGAAAGCATACGCTGGTGGGTGAAATCTAATTTTGAACTTTCTCCACAAGCTTTAGCGCAAATGATGATTACATTCAAAAAATAAAAATAGACTGTAAAGATCGAATTACTTTTTTTGTAGGAGAAAATGGCACTGGAAAATCCACATTACTTGAGGCTATAGCCGTTGCCTATGGATTTAATGCAGAGGGTGGCACGCTTAATTATAATTTTTCTACTTATAATGATGTTTCTGAGTTAAGTAATTTTACTATTATAAGTAAAAGATACCGAAAACCTAAATGTTATTTCAACCCATTCCCCCATCTTATTAGGAATTCCGGGAGTATGTATCTACTCATTTGATCAGGGTACAATCAGCAGATGCAGTTACTAAGAAAGGGAATGTTATAACGTCATGAAATTATTTATCAATGACAGAGAGCGATTACTGAAAAGGCTGTTGGAGTAACTGGTTTTATTGAGAGAATGAACTTAAAAAAGTATGGAAGTAGGTTTTAGGACATTTTCTGTTAATGAAGATGCTTTTTTACCTTAAATAGCTTAAATTTAGTGTATCAGATTGAAAGGGAGTAGATTGTATGAAATATGACTGGATGGATGAATATCTTATGAGCAAAAAAGGCGTGGAAAAAGATTTACAGGAAAGCTGGAACTGGATCAGATATAAAATCAATAATAAAATGTTTGCAGCAATTTGCCTAGATGAAAAGAACCAACCATATTACATCACGCTAAAACTGGAGCCTTTAAGAGGAGAAGTTTTGAGAAAGCAATATGAGGATATTATACCGGGGTATTATATGAATAAAAAGCACTGGAATTCTGTTGTTGTAAATGGTAAGGTGCTGGATGATTTATTGAAAGAAATGCTGGATGAGTCCTATAATCTTATATTAAGAAGTCTTAGTAAGAAAAAGCAACTAGAAATACTGGAAGGGGAAAGAGCTTAGAGAAGTAGCTTTAAAAGTGATCAGATAATAAAATGAATGATTTATTTATCAAAATCAAAACGGCTTGAATTTCAAGGTGTTTTATTTTTGCAATCAATCTGTCAGTACGTTATCTGGAATACTCATAAATCCTATTGTGTATGAAGGGGTCAGTATAGCCGAGAGATGGGGACTTTTATTATTATGGCTCATTGTCAATAATTAGAGTGAAATTCATTCAATTACTCTCGATTATTGGCTTTGAGCTTATTTTAATGCACAGATTTTATTAACCTTTTAAAAAAATGTGTATAATTAACATCATTATTGTATAATAATTTTAAAACTCAGCACTTGACTCAAAGATACAAATCATCTGGGATTTTTTAAGATGGAAGAATAAAAATTTTTACTTGTAGGAGGATATGCAGAGAGTGAATGCTAATACGAATGACAAAAGATCATACATTATGTTGATTTCATCTTTATTCATTGTAGGAACCATCGGCATTTTCAGAAGGTATATACCCTTATCTTCTGCTTTGCTTGCTTTTTTTCGGGGGTTGATAGGATCTGTTTCTCTTTTGGCTTTCATTAAGCTGCGAAGGACAGAGACTTGGGAAGGTATGGGAGTAAAAAAGTTTGCTGGACTGATTATAAACGGAGCGTTTTTAGGAATCAATTGGATTCTTCTTTTTGAAGCGTTTAACTACACAACCATTGCAAAAGCGACCCTCTGTTATTACATGCAGCCTACTATTGTTTTAATGCTTTCTCCCTTGGTTTTTAAAGAAAAATTGACTGCAAAGAAGATAGTATGCGCGTTGGTAGCACTTGCTGGCATGATCTTTGTTTCAGGTGTTGTCAGTATGAACGTGGTACAGGAAGAAGATCTTAAGGGAATTTTATTTGGCCTTGGAGCTGCCTGCTTTTACGCAATGGTTGTTATTCTTAATAAGAAAATTACTGATGTGGACGCCTATCAGAAAACCATTATTCAATTAATTTCTGCGGCTGTTGTTCTGGTTCCGTACCTGGTCATCACAGGACAGTTTAAAGCTATTGTTTTCAATGGAAGACTTGTTTTGTTACTCCTGATTGTGGGAATCATTCATACCGGCGTTGTATATGCCCTTTACTTTGGAAGCATGAGTGGACTGAAGGCACAGACCATTTCAATTCTCAGTTATATTGATCCAGTAGTGGCGATGATTGTGTCAGCACTTATTCTCGGAGAAAGAATGACCCTATGGGAGATTATAGGGGCTGTACTGATTATAGGCTCAGCAATTGTAAGTGAACAAGAACCAAAAAAAATCAGATTTTCAACTAAGTTTAGACAATAAGCAATATGCCCTTTAACGCCAACCATATTATTTAGTGGTTGGCGTTATTGTATTTAAGAATACTACCTGCTATGCAGGTAGTTCTGAAAAGCTTTTAGCGATAAGTATGACATAAAAGACCTCCTTTTGTTACAATAAAATTGGTTTCGCCGGCCAATTTAAAAACAAAAGGAGGTCATCCACATGGATGAAAATAGTTTATCACACACCAAATGGGATTGTAAATATCATATAGTATTTGCCCCAAAGTATAGACGACAAGAAATATATGGAAAGAAAAAGAAAGAGATAGGAAAGATATTACGTGAGCTTTGTGAGTGGAAAGGGGTGCAGATAATAGAAGCTAATGCATGCCCAGACCATATACATATGTTAGTAGAGATTCCACCCAAATTAAGTATATCAAGTTTTATGGGATTTCTAAAAGGGAAAAGTAGTTTAAGGATATTTGAAAAGTATGGGAATCTTAAGTATAAATATGGCAATAGACACTTTTGGTGCAGAGGGTATTATGTGAGTACGGTGGGAAGAAATAAAAAAGCAATAGAACAATATATAAAGAATCAATTACATGAAGATATGATGTCGGATCAAATAAGTTTAAAAGAATACATGGACCCTTTTAAGGGTGGCAAGTAAAGAACTTTATGCAACTGGCGAAACCAAAGAGTGCCTTAAGGCACAGCAGGTACCATGCCCTTATAGGGCTAACGAAAAACCACCAGCTAAGCTGGTGGATATTTATTGCTAATTGATATAATATAAGTAAGCGCCAAAATGAGTATATGGAAGCATAAAAAAGGAGTATTTTGAAGTAACATCTGGTAAGAAAGCAGATAGGATTGAATGGATAGGCGAGATCATGCCATGAATATCCATCAAAAGTTGAGAAGCCGTTATTTTTTAATATAAGGTTGTTGACTCTCCCTTAAGGGGATATTTTATAATTTACTGTTAAGAGGGAAGGAGAATAAGCAGTGCTTAAGATCGGCGAGTTTTCAAAGCTGGCACATCTTACGGTTAAGGCATTAAGATTTTATGAGAAAGAGGAGTTATTGATCCCTGCATTTGTGGATGAGAGTACAGGATTTAGATACTATGAAACGGATCAATTGGAAATTGCAGCAAAGATTAAATCCTATAGGCAGCTTGAGTTATCCATAGATGAGATCAAGGTCATACTAAAAGGCGCAGAACCAAAGATTATACTTGAAGAAAAGGTAAAAAACTTAAAGGCACAAAAGGAAGCACTGGATATTCGACTCTCTATAATCAATCATATTTTGGAAGAGGGAGTGATGAAATATCAGGTAACAGTGAAAGAAATACCTTCAGTTATTGTTTATTATTCAGAAGTCAGGTTACCCAAATATTCGGATATGATGCAGCACATTCCTATTATCAGAGAGGAATGGATGAAATTAAATCCTGGTATCAAATGTATTGAGCCACTATATGAATTTTGTGAATATCTTGATGAGGAACACAGAGATGAGGATGTGACAATCAGATACAATAGGGCTGTGGACAGATTTGGTGTTGAAAGTGAGAATATCAGATTCAGAGAGATTCCTTCAGCCAAGGTATTGAGTATTTTACATAAGGGAGTCTATGACCAAATTGGTGAGGCATATGCATATATTATGAAATATGCAGAAGTTAATGGGTACAAGGTAATTGGACTTTCAAGAGAATGCTATATAGATGGAATATGGAATAAGGGCAGTATAGATGAGTGGCTGACAGAAATTCAGCTGCCGATTGAATAAGGAGTGAAAGGGAATGGCTTTTGATTTTAAGAAAGAATATAAGGAATTCTATACAGCGACGAATGAACCGAAGATCGTAGCTGTTCCAAAGGTGAATTATATAGCTGTAAGAGGTAAAGGTAATCCAAATGAGGAAGGCGGAGCTTATCAGCAGGCAATAAGTATATTGTATGCGGTTGCATATACATTAAAGATGAGCTACAAAACAGATTATAAAATAGAAGGATTTTTCGAGTATGTGGTTCCCCCGTCGGAGGGATTTTGGTGGCAGGATAATGTAGCAGGAGTTGATTATTCTAATAAGGATAGTTTCAATTGGATTTCGGTTATTAGGCTTCCTGATTTTGTAACCAAGGAAGATTTTGCCTGGGCAGTAGAGACTGCATCCAAAAAGAAAAAAATTGATTGTTCTTTGGCAGAGTTCTATACATTGGAAGAAGGCTTATGTGCCCAAATTATGCACATAGGACCTTTTGATAACGAGCCGGCGACGGTAGCTTTGATGGATGCGTATCTGGAGGAAAATGGATACGAAACAGATTTGAATGAAGAGAGACTACATCATGAAATTTATTTGTCTGATGCAAGAAAGATTGCTCCGGAAAAATGGAAAACGATCATCAGACATCCAATCAAAAAGAAAAAGTAGAATACAGGCTCCTGCCATTGGATGGATTTCTAATGACAAGGAGCTTTTTTAGGATTATAATTTAAGTTAAAGTTTCTAACAGAGAATGGGATTATGGATAGAACAGAAAAGATGGTCAGGCAATTTTAACTTTGGATCTTTTATGATGAAGAATGCCATCATCGACGATCATTGAGAATGGTCCAGGAAGAAAAAGAGAAGAAATATTGCTGCAAATGATGAAGCTATGCATCGCAGCGGTAAAAAATTAGCTATAATAAAAATAAACAAGTATGAATTTAAGGAGATAAGATATTATGCTTGAAAAAATGGGAGAGTTTTTTGACAGACGACTGGATGAATACGAAGATCATCAATTAAATTGTATTGAATCAGCCCATGAATTTTATAAATATACAGCTAAGTGTCTCCCTATGGAATGTGGATGCCGTATTATTGATCTTGGCTGTGGAACTGGACTGGAATTAGAGGAATATTTTCGTTTAAATCCATCGGCTAAGGTTACTGGAATCGATTTGGCTCCCGGTATGCTTAACAGACTGCGAGAAAAGTTCCGGGATAAAGACGTGAATTTGATTCTTGGCTCATATTTTGAAGTTCCATTTGGAATTGAGCGGTTCGATGCGGCTGTATCTGTGGAATCACTGCATCATTTCACAGCGGATGAAAAAAGACCGCTTTATGAAAAATTGCGAAAATCCCTAAAACCCGGTGGATTCTTTATACTCACGGATTATATGATATTGTCTGATGAAGAAGAAGCATTCTATAGAAAAGAACTGCTTCGCTTAAAAGCTGAAGAAGGTATTGCTGATAATGAATTTTATCATTATGATACGCCGCTCACTGTAGATCATGAAAAAGAATGCCTTTTGTCAGCAGGTTTTTCATCAGTTGAAATCTTGAACCACTGGGCTGAAACCTATACGATTAAAGCAATTCGATAATGATACTATTGTTTTTTGCTTATGCACTTTCTACACAGTTTGAACAGGGGCAGGAGTATTCCTGCCCTAATGTTTGTTTTGAAGGATGTTCAGGATGTTTTAGTGTAAAGAATGACAAGAAAGTCACATTCAGCCTTAAAATGTCATTTAAATCGATAGAACCAGAACAATGGATGATTTATAATAGAATCATTCTCTCTGTAGTTTTGGGCTTTTTACAAATAGTTAGTCTCAGGATGTAATAGTAAAGGGATAGATAATCATGAAACAGCCTGTTTTTGCAATGAAAGTATGCAGTAAAATCAGATGGTTGATGGCGGGTTTTTTTGTATTTGTGCTTTTACTTGCAGGATGTGGTACTATTTCTTCGACCAACGCTTACCTGGCAGAGGACAGAGACAGTCGCTGGGTGAATGATATTACCTATCTTGAAAAGACGTTGCCACGGGTTCACAAGAATTTATATTTTAAGATTACTGAAGAGGAATTTACCCGTCAGCTGGAAGAATTAAAAAATAAAGTACACGACTATACAGACGAAGAGATTGAAATTGCATTAAGTGTTATTCTGGCTGGCATCGGTGATACGCATACAGGATTGAACATGGGTGTGGAATCTATGTATCCCCTTGAGCTTCATTGGTTTGCAGAGGGTATCTATATTACTGGCACAAGCAAAGAACATCAGGAACTGTTGAATACCAGAATCATCAAAGTGAATGGTATTAAAATGGAGGAAGCGGCCAATAAGCTTAGACCTTTGCTTCAAGGGGCAAATGAAAGCTGGTTTAAAAACCAAGTTATTTATTATCTTACGATTCCAGGTGTCCTGAAATATTTCGGTTTAAGTGAGTCGGACGAAATTGGACTGGAGATTGAGCTGACAGATGGTCAAAAAAAGCAGGTTCAACTGAAACCGATAAATTATGAGGAGTATGTGCCGATCGAACAATCAGATAAGGTTATTCCACTATACCGGAGCCATCCGGATGAGAATTACTGGTACGAGTATTTAAAGGATGAAAAAATGATTTATCTGAACTATACTCGTTGCCGAGAAATGGAAAATAAGCCTTTTAAAACTTTTGCTAAGGAGTTTTGGGATTTTGCCAAAAGTCATGAAGCCGACAAGCTGATTATTGACATTAGGGAAAATGGTGGTGGAAGCTCGACCATTCTCGATTCTTTTATCAAAGAACTTAAAAAGAGCAAATTTAACGAGAATGGCAAACTTTTTGTGATTATAGGAAAAGATACCTTTTCATCAGCAATTTTAAATATCATTAGTTTGAAGAAAGATACTATGGCTTGGTTTGTTGGAGAAGCTACAGGCGGTGAACCGAATCATTACGGCGAGGTAAAGAAGTTTGAGCTTCCGAACAGCAAAATTCCAATTCGTTACTCTACGAAGTATTTCCATTGGTTAGACCAGGATGTCAATACAATTGAACCAGATGTGGTGATTGAAGAAACTTTTGCTTCTTATCGGGAAGGGACTGACCCGGTACTGGAGTGGATCAAGAAACAGAATTAAATGTTTAATTTGAAAAGATAGATTCCCAGACTTTTGGCAAGAATTGCTGAGTGCTGGGAATTTTATTTTTTATAAAAAGAACATTTGTTCTGAAAAAAGAAATATGATATAATGTTGTAATAAATTTGAAGAATTAGTCTTTTCGAATTTATAGGGAAATTATTAAAAATATAAGAAAATAAAGGAGGTTTAAAATTTATGGGCAAAGAATGGTCAGAAAAGCAGAAGAAGGTCCAGATTCTCCTTGGGAAAGAAGCCATATATAAGGAAGCAATAAAACAGCTTCTTGAACTTCGGGAAGAAATGTTTGAGCAGATTTCACAGATTGTGAACGGGTATCCTGCCAGGGCATTTTATCAGATGCCTTTTGCAAATGTGAAGGGTTATCACAGTAAGACGCTTGCCTATTCTATCTGGCATATCTTTCGGATTGAAGATATTGTGGCCCATATATTGATTGCAGGAGACGACCAGATATTTGTAAAGGGGGAGTATCAGAAGAAAATTGGTTCGCTGATCATTACAACCGGTAATGAGTTGCAGGGACAGGAGATTGCAGATTTTTCACAGAAACTTGATATCGGGGCCCTATATGAATATGCTAAAGAAGTTATGCTATCTACCAACTCAATCCTTTCACAACTGGAATATTCACAGATGAAGAAAAAATATTCGGATGAGGATAAGAAAAGGCTTGTAGAATCTGGTTGTGTCAGTTCTGCTGAGAATGCTGTCTGGCTTATCGATTACTGGTGTGATAAAGACATTAACGGCTTGATTAAAATGCCCTTTAGCAGACACTGGATCATGCATATTGAGGCGATGCAGCGGATTAAGAATAAGTTATGCAAAATGGCCCGTAAAGGTGTGGACCCTGCAGCATATTGTGACCATTCTTGCAATCACTGCTTCTTAGGTGAGTGGTGTGGCTCCTGCAGGACGGAGTATAATGTCTGCTCTTTTGCGACAATATTCGAAGATAAAAGATGTCCTAATGCAGTTTGCTGTATAGAGAAGAGTATAGATGGATGCTATGAATGTTCAGAACTGGAAAACTGTACAAAGGGTTTCTACGCACCGGAGAATAATGGAGCAATTGAAGCGAAGGTGCAGGCCATGTTTATACGAAAATATGGGAAGGAAGCTTTTATTGAGGTGGAAGACAAGCTCCATGAGAGATTTGATTTTTACAAGATGCAGGAGATTTTGGGACAAGGTATACATGAAGGATTGAAAATATTAGAGAATGAATTGAGCAAGTAATCGATTATTGCTGTCCAAGGAGATAATAGGATTAAATATCTCAATACTAAATTTTTAAAGAGGTGAACAAATGAGAAAAACGCTTCAGTATGCGGCAGGTTATTTAAAAGATATTTTGGTTTCTGAAACATATGAGGCATATGAGATCAACCCCATATATGCAAACGATTTATCTGAAGAGAATATACGAAAAGGTGTTTTGGCGGTCAGAGCTTTTTTGGTTCGTATCTACGATGCTTTATACGCCAAAGGCGAGATCTATGATCATGGCAAAAAAGATGCCCATGAATATGCAAACAGAACTTCCCTTTTGGTGCATTATCCATTTCTGAATACTGTAAAAATCATATTAATGAATATAGGGTACAGTGGTATACTGGCAGAAGACGCACAATCTATCATCTGCGAAAATACCATATTTAACGAGAAAGTTTCTGGTGCTAAAAACCTTGAATGCTTGCGATTTTTGGCGGATTGTGGTTTATGCGTTGAAGGCATGGACATAAATAACAAAAAGCAAAAATTGACAGATATCCAAACTATAAAGATAAGTTATCCGGATGATCCTATGATGTTGACAGGTTTGAAGGTGATGGCAACAGCAGAAAGAGAACATGGCACGCTCGTCAACCAGGATATTTTTCTGCGTTGTGATTACAGGGTATTGAAAAAAGAAACAACAGATGTATTTTTCGTAATGCAGGATATGATCAGGCCTTTATCTTCAGAAATACAGGATTTCATTCAGGAACTGCACTATCGCTATTTAAATAAGGGGCTTAACTGTATTGTAGAAATAAAAGGTTTTCATATTTACATAATGTATTGTTATAAACGAAAAGTGGTATGGGGACTCAATGCTTCTCTTAATACTGGTTATCATATTAATGTGAAACCGACAAAGACAGAGGAATATACTGATTCAATTAAAACATTTTCTCCAATTTTACAGGATTTGATTGCCAAAGGATATGGCTGTGGCAGAAAAAGAGAAATCGGTCGTTGTGATGGCGGCTGCCATGGTCTTCGCATCTCCTTGGATGATTCGGTTTTAGATCTAAAAGAGGATATTAAAACATGGTTTGATCAGGAAATATTATGCTTGCAAAAGCGATAACATTACCTTATAGAAATTTTCCTCTGTTTTTATGTTTTTTTAACGGATTTAGTTAAATTTTGGAAGTTAATATTGTTTTTCTTTTCCTTTTTGATTATAATAAGGAACATTAAATTAAAAAGAATGAGTGGTGGATTGAATGATTACGAGCATTATTATCAGGACTAGAAGATACGGAGGGATTTAATTATGACAGAAGCAAAAGTAATGACAATACAAGATATTTCATGTTATGGCCAGTGTTCACTTACTGTGGCACTGCCTATTATTTCTGCCTGTGGAATAGAGACGGCGATTCTGCCATCCGCAGTTCTTTCAACCCATACTGGAGGATTCACGAATTTTACATTCCGTGATCTCACGGATGATATTCCTAAAATAATGGAACATTGGATGAGTGAAGGCATCAAGTTTGACTGTATTTATACGGGTTATCTCGGAAGTGTGACACAGATTGAGTATGTAAAAGCTCTATTCAAAAATGTACTAAAGGAAGGTGGGCTTAGAATAGTTGATCCGGCAATGGCTGATAATGGAAAACTTTATTATGGTTTTGATGAACATTTCGCCCATGCAATGGCTGGCCTTTGCGGAGAAGCAGACATCATACTTCCGAATATAACGGAAGCTTGTTTTATGTGTGACAAAGAGTTCATCGCAAACAACCATACGTCGGAATATATAGATGATCTTCTTGTGGGGCTCAAGGCTCTCGGTGCTAAGAAAATAGTCCTTAAGGGTGTAAGTTACGAGCAATCAAAATTGGGAGTTGTTGTTTATGATACAAAAACAGATGAAAAAATGGAATATTTTAATGAAAAAGTAGGGTGGATGTCCCATGGTACAGGTGATTGTTATGCAGCAGCTTTTACAGGAGCAGTTCTTCAGGGCATGAGCTTATATGATGCCGCTGCTTTGGCTGCAGACTTTGTTGTTGAAGCCCTCAGATTTACCAAGGGGGATGAAAATCACAAGTATGGTGTTAAGTTTGAAAAAGCACTTCCGATGTTGGTTGAGCGATTGAATAAATAGTAAAATTCCCAAAAGCGTTTAATAAATAAAGGTTTTTCGACTATTGTTCTTTTTTCGGGGATTTCACCCGAGATGACAATGGAAGAAAACCTTTATTTTTGTTTTGGGATATATAGACTTTATATTCAGTTTATTCTTGAAAATTATGGATGGTAATGGCATTATAGAATAAAGGCTCATGTACAATTTGAAAAAGTGGAAAGAGAAAGAGGGGGTTTTCGTGATGGAAAATGATCAATGGGTAAAAGAAACACTTAAGGAAAAAAATATTGATTTGATAGGATTTGCTGATTTATCAGAAATAGATACAGAAAAGCGTTATGACTATCCTCATGCCATTTGCTTCGCTGTTGCTTTAAAGGTGTTTCCCAGTACAGACAGTGAGTTGGCTAAAGAGTATTATGATGAGTTCAATGCTGTAAACCAAAGACTTCGTGAAACCAGTAATTTTCTTGTAGAAAAGATCATGGAGCGAGGGTTTAATGCATATTCGCTTTTTGAAGAAAGGCAAAATGAAACATTCAGGACCCAACTGCCTTTGAAGACGCTGGCTACACGATCAGGGCTGGGATGGATTGGAAAACCAGCTATTCTTGTAACAAAAGAATATGGCAGTGCGGTAAGGATTAGTGGTGTATTAACGGATATGCCGTTGACTTCGGGAACGCCGATTAATGAATCGCTTTGTGGAAGCTGTGAAGAATGCGTTAAGCATTGTCCGGGACATGCTATCAAAGGGAATATATGGAGTGTGCATATGGACAGAGACAACCTGGTGGATCCATTCAGGTGTATAGATACGATTATTGAAAGAGGCAGAGTGTTTAATGTAATGGAGGGCGAATGTGACATCTGTATTTCCGTGTGCCCGTGGACAAAGCGATATAAATCGAGAACAGGAGAACTCAAATGATTATTTGGCTCAATGAGCATTTGGTTGAGGAAATAGTACAAAATACTGAGCAATAAAACTTGCAGTAAATTGCATAAAAAGTCGGGTATGGCCCTCAGTTGAAAATTATAATAAAAGTACAGTCGGAGAGGGGGATGTGTATGCTTGGATGGATAGAGGGTATTCAGAGGGCAATTGAATACATTGAGGATCATCTGACAGAGGAACTCAATATTCACGAAATAGCAGAAAAAGCCTGTGTTTCAGCGTTTTATTTTCAGAAAATATTTAATGCCCTGTGCGGGTTTACAGTAGGAGAATATATACGAAACAGAAGACTTAGCCTTGCAGCGCAAGAGCTTTCCAAAGCAGACGTCAAAGTAATTGATGTTGCAGTAAAGTATGGTTATGATTCTCCTGACAGTTTTACCCGTGCATTCACCAAATTTCATGGCATTCCTCCTTCGACAGCTAAATTAAAGGGTGCAAATCTGAAATTATTTGCACCACTTAAAATAAAATTAATATTGGAGGGCGGTACAATGTTGGAGTACAAAATTGTTGAAAAGGCACAATTTACAGTTATGGGCAGGATAAGGAGCTTTAACACAGACACTTCCTATGACGAGATTCCAAAGTTCTGGCAGGAGCATTTGCAGAGCGAAGAAAGCAAAGTGGTTTGCGGAATGTACGGCATCTGCATGGATAATGATGGAAAAAATTTGACTACATGATTGCGGATAATTACTTGCCATGGAATGAAATTCCTGAAGGCTATGAAACCAGAGTGATTCCAGCTGGGACATGGGCGGTATTCCCGTGTAGAGGTCCATTGCCAAAACCATTGCAAGATGTCAATACAAGAATCTGGAGTGAGTGGCTGCCAAGTTGCAGGGAATATAAGCTTGCGGGCAACTATAATGTTGAAATGTATACTATACCTGAAGGGAATCCAGAGGATTATTATAGTGAAATTTGGATACCGGTTGAGAAAATATAAAAAATAGCATAGGCCATAAATTAAAAACGCCAATTACTTTTTAGTGATTGGCGTTTTTAATTGAAAGCAGAATAGAATTGGCAAACACATTTCAAATGACTTAACAGCAGACTATTTATGAATTATAATTTAAGTAAATCGGCTAGAGCCAGCATTTACTGTATTGAATACCGGGCTGTTCATGACACAGCGATATGATGTTCGTAATGATCCAGCGAAACATAGTGTATTTCAAAAAATGTATAAGTCAAATCACATTTATAAAAGAAAGAAGGAATAATATGTTAAGACTAAGGCCATACAGGAAAGAGGACGCCAAACACATAGTGACCTGGTGCAAAGAGGAAAGAGATTTTTATAAATGGACTGCTGGACTGCTTGGTGCATTTCCAATAACGGCGGAACGCATGAACGATGCTGTTTCTGAGAGAATTGAAAATGAGACATTTTTTCCGTTCGTGGCAGTTGATGAAGATGGACCAGCAGGATTTTTTATATTAAGGCAGCCTGGAGACAAAACAGATGAATTAAGATTTGGTTTTATAATCTTGAATCCAGATAAAAGAGGAAAAGGTTATGGAAAGCAAATGCTTCAGCTGGGAATGAAATATGCTCTTGAAATATATGGAGCCCAAAAACTCTCATTAGGTGTATTTGAAAATAATCCTCAAGCATATTATTGTTACACATCCGTGGGATTTAAGGAAAATAAAAAGGATGAGCCCAAAGTATACCATATATTGGACGAAACGTGGAAATGCATTGAGATGGTGTATGAAAAACCTGTGATTAAAGGAATACATCATGTGTCACTTAAATGCACTACTGAAGAATTTGAGGCTGCAAAGACATTTTATAGAAAGGTATTAAATCTGAAAATTGTGAGAACCTGGAATGAAGGTATTATGTTTGATACAGACAATGGCTTAGTAGAAATTTTCTGTAATGGCCCAGGGATAAAGGACCAGGGAGCAATCAGACATTTTTCACTTGCTGTGTCAGATGTTGATGCCATAGCAGATTCTGTGCAAAAAGCCGGATATGATGTTTTTATACCACCGAAAGATATTATTTTACCATCAGAACCTAAGCTGTATGCCCGAATTGCATTTTGCACCGGACCTTTGGGAGAGCAAATAGAACTTTTTCAGGAAAAAGAAGCGTAAGATTATTTTTGTATTTACTGCAAGACTTTTGATAGGTTTTGCAGTTTTTTATTGTAATAAAAAGTCCTCCGGGCAGAAAGCACACTTGCGCATATTGTATTTAGTCGACTTTGTCGACCGCGCTCGGCGTGAGAAGTGTGTTTGTGAAACTCTTTCTTGTGAATAGGAAATTTGTCTTGCTTGGGAGTGGCCAGATTTTTCACCTTATATGTGTGATGTAGTTATTTTTTGTAAAATACACCGGAAGGATATTTTTGCATATGTATTTACTATTCTGTAAATAATAAAACTTGAATTCTATAAAGTAAAAGAATGGTATGCCATATAGGAGGCGGGTGAAGAGATGAAAGATAAAGCATTTAGCGTATTGCAAAGGGTAGGACGTTCATTCATGCTACCAGTAGCTGTTTTGCCGGTAGCTGGATTATTGCTTGGCTTAGGTGCATCCCTGACGAACGTTACGACATTGGAGACCTATAATTTAATCGGTTTTATGGGACCTGGAACGGTTATATATAATATTATGACGATCTTAAGTCAATGCGGCAGTATTATCTTTGACAACTTGCCCCTGATTTTTGCTGTAGGGGTAGCGATTGGAATGGCTAAAAGGGAAAAAGAAGTAGCTGCATTGGCTGCTATGATTGCTTTCTTTGTAATGCATGCTGCGGTAAGCGGTATGATTGTTATATATGGGGGGGCGGAAGCTTTTATGAGTGGTGCAACGGCTTCTGTTTTAGGAATGACTTCTTTACAGATGGGGGTTTTTGGAGGAATTATCGTTGGACTTGGTATTGCAGCCTTGCATAACAGATACTATAAGATTGAATTGCCTGCGGCTTTTGCTTTCTTCCAGGGAACCAGATTTGTACCCATCATAGGTACGATTGTTTACACTTTTGTAGGTATATTAATGTTTTACATCTGGCAGCCAGTGCAAATAGGCATTAATCAATTAGGCGGTCTTGTAGCAACTACAGGTGTCGTAGGAACGTTTTTCTTTGGATTGATTAAAAGACTTCTTATCCCTTTTGGTTTGCACCATGTTTTTTATATGCCATTTTGGCAAACTGCCATTGGAGGTACGATGGAGATTGCAGGAAATGTAGTTGAAGGCGCTCAAAACATTTTTTTCGCCCAATTGGCCGATCCTGCGACGACACATTTTTCAACTTTGGCTACCAGATTTTTCAGTGGGGAGTTTATTCTTTATATATTCGGCTTTCCTGGTGCTGCTTACGCCATGTATCGCTGCGCACGACCTGAAAAAAGGAAAGAAGTTTATGGTTTATTGCTTTCAGCATCCTTAACGTCAATAATGACTGGTATCACAGAGCCTATAGAATTTTCGTTTTTATTCGTAGCTCCAATATTGTTTGGGATTAGTGCTGTTTTTGCAGGACTGGCTTATGCGATTGCCCATGCTCTTAATATTGCTGTGGGTTTAACTTTTTCCGGTGGATTTATAGATTTGTTCCTGTTTGGTATTTTGCAGGGAAATGCGAAGACTTCGTGGCTTAGGATCATTCCGGTAGGGATTATCTATTTTATAGTTTATTATTTTGTATTTAGCTTTTTAATTAAAAAGTTCAATTTAAAAACACCTGGCAGAGAAGAGGATCACGTTGAAACCAAACTATATAACAGGGCCGACTATGAAAGCAAAAAAAGCGCAGAGAAAGTTAATCAGACTGACAACAAGGATGAATTATCTGCTGTTATTACAGAAGGACTTGGCGGAAAGGACAATATCAGCGATGTGGATGCATGTGCCACAAGATTAAGAGTAACAGTATTTGACAGCAATAAAGTAAAAGAAAATGTCTTAAAATCTACAGGTGCTTCAGGAATTGTTAAAAAAGGAAATGGTGTTCAGGTCATCTATGGACCCAGAGTAACCGTGATCAAGTCAAATCTTGATGACTATCTGGCTGGTAACAGCTCATCCAAACCTGTTCAGAATAAAGTTCCTGATGAAACCAGAGCTGTAGAAGAAATCAATCATAAAAGAGATCATACAGGGCAGACAGTTATTTGTTCGCCTGTAACTGGCAAGGTAGTGGAATTAAAAGATGTTGGTGATGGAGTCTTCTCAGAAAGCATGATGGGACAAGGATTTGCTGTTGAGCCATCGGATGGAAAGGTTGTAGCACCCTTTGATTGTAAAGTTGTAACTGTTTTCAACACAAAACATGCCATAGGATTGGTCAGTGGTAATGTGGAATTGCTTATTCATATAGGAATTGATACAGTCAAGTTAAAAGGCGAAGGGTTCGATGTGAAAGTCGAAGCAGGTGATATCCTTAAGAAGGGTGATTTGATCGCTTCATTTGATAAAAAATTTATTACCGAAGCAGGATATTCAGTGATCACTCCAGTAATTATTACAAATACCGATCATTTTAAAAACATAAATTTAATCCATAAGGGAAATGTGCAAGCTGGAGACCAGGTATTGGTGGTCGAATAAATAACGCATAGACTCAGTCTAATATTAATGGAGTGATGGATGTTTCAAAAAGGAGTGCGGCCAAAAAACAGCATTCCTTTTTACTTTTTACATAGGAAATTTTTACGAAATTTCTATGTATCAAACTGTAAAAATTCTTTGTGATTTAAAAAACAAAAAATTCAGAAAATAAAAAACCTTGCAAGATATAGAGTTTTGCAATCTAAAATATATAATTTTATAATTATATAAATTGACAATATAAATCGGATTATATTATAATATCGACTATAGTGTTAACGAAAGGGTTTTTAACATGCCCAGTGAAACATAGTCATATTCTAAAAATAAAATTTTACATTAAGGAGAATGAGTATGAAGAAAATTTTGACTTTCATTTTATCGACAGTTTTACTCAGTAGTGTGGTACTAACAGGATGTGTTTTTCAAATTAACAACTCAAAGGATCAATCATCTTCTACTCCGTCAGAAGCAACACAGGAGTCTAGTCAAGATACCAGCAGTTCAAATAGCGATAAAGTATGGATTATCGCAACAGACACCGTATTCAAACCTTTTGAATACACCAATGAAAACAATGAATTTGTAGGAATTGACGTGGATTTATTAGCAGCTATTGCAGAAGATCAAGGATTTAAGTATGAATTGCAAAGCCTTGGATGGGATGCAGCAGTTGCAGCAGTTCAGGCAGGACAGGCAGACGGTCTTATTGCAGGAGCAACCATTAAGAAGGAACGTATTGAATCTGGATGGATTTTCTCTGATGGATATTTCAATGCGACTCAGACATTTGTTGTGGCTGAAGGCAGCGACATTAAGAGCTTTGAAGACCTTAAAGGAAAGAACGTTGCAGTTAAAAATGGTACAGCTGGTGCTGATTTTGCAAACAGTTTAAAAGATCAATACGGATTTACAGTAACTGTTTTTGAAGATTCACCTACTATGTATCAGGATGTAATTCTTGGAAACAGTGCAGCCTGTGTAGAAGATACTCCAATTATGGCGGCATCTATAAAAGAAGGTGGTTTACCACTTATGATTCCTGAAGGAATGGAAAGTGAAGGGGCTCCTTATGGTTTCGCTATTATGGATGCAAAAAATCAAGAATTACTGGATATGTTTAATGCCGGACTTGCAAACATTAAAGCAAACGGAAAATACGATGAGATCATTAATAAGTATTTAAAATAGTCGTATACTAAGGTGACTATGAACGTGAGAAACTGTTGCAGGTATCTCACGTTTTTTACTATTTACAATTGTGGGATAATAACAGGGGTGATTACAGATGATTATGATTATTGAAAAGTACGGTTACATGTTGATGCAGGCACTGGGAAAAACTTTGCTGCTTACTTTGTTGTCATTGTTTTTTGCCATGATCATCGGTCTGATTTTTTCGCTGATGAATGTTGGGAAAAATCGAGTTTTTAATTTAATTGGTACGGCATATGTTGACGGAGTTCGAGGGGTTCCTTTGATTGTTTTGGCTTACTTTATTTACTTTGGTGTACCAGCTGGGGTTAAAATGATGGGTGTGCAGGATTTCAGACTGTCAGCCCTTCAGGCAGGTACTATTGCCCTGGCTATGAACTGTGGTGCTTATATGGCTGAGATTATTCGTGCAGGTATTGAGAGTGTGGACAAAGGACAGATGGAGGCTAGTAGAAGCCTTGGCTTAAGTTATGCAAAAAGTATGCGCCTGGTAGTGCTGCCACAAGCCATTCGTACAATGATTCCCTCTATTATCAATCAGTTTATTATTACATTAAAAGATACCTCCATTCTTTCTGTCATTGGATTCCCTGAATTAACCAATATGGGTAAAACCATCAGCGGCAATACCTTTAAGAGTTTAGAAACCTGGACAATTGTTGGTATTATGTATATGGTTGTTATTGTTACACTCAGTAAGGTTGCCAAGAGGATTGAAAGGAGGATTAACCGTGGCAGATAGAAAAATTAAAATACATGTTGAAAATCTGAAGAAAAATTTTGGAAAATTGGAAGTTTTAAAAGACATCAGCATTGATATTTATGAAGGTGAAGTGGTTGTTTTATTAGGCCCTTCCGGAAGCGGAAAATCTACTTTCCTTCGCTGCCTTAATCGTCTGGAGGTTGCTACGGCTGGTACCATCATTGTTGATGGAAAGGATATTACAGACAAGCATACAGATATTAATAAAGTGCGCGAAAACATCGGCATGGTGTTCCAGCACTTCAATCTTTTCCCTCATAAAACTGTCTTGGAGAATATCATGCTTGCGCCGGTAGAGTTAAAAATTATGACTAAGGCAGAGGCTAAAGACAAAGGTATGCAGTTATTAAGACGTGTTGGACTGGATTCAAAAGCAGATGCATATCCATCTCAACTTTCAGGGGGACAGAAGCAGCGTATAGCGATTGCAAGATCTCTGGCTATGAATCCTGATATCATGCTTTTTGATGAACCTACGTCTGCACTGGATCCTGAAATGGTAGGAGAAGTTTTGGCTGTTATGAAAGAGCTGGCAGCAGAGGGGATGACCATGGTTGTGGTAACCCATGAAATAGGCTTTGCAAAAGAAGTTGCAGATCGAATTGTCTTTATGGATGGTGGCTATATTGTAGAACAGGGACCTCCACAAGAAATTCTTGTGAATCCAAAAGAACCCAGAACGATTGATTTCCTAAATAAAGTTTTATAAACCGTTAGGGAGGATGCATGATGAAAAAGATTATTACAATTAGCCGTGAGTTTGGAGCCGGTGGAGGAGAAATTGGCCGTAAGGTAGCACAGGCTCTAAATTATGATCATTATGACAAAGAGTTGATTTTAAAAGCTGCAAAAGAATCCCAGGTGGATGTAGAAAGTTTGCTAAAATGGGATGAGAGGGTTCCCAGAGACTTTGGATTTGCCCAGAGCCTTTTTGATTTTTATAACAGACCGCTCAGCGAAAAGCTTTTTGATGCTCAACAACGGGTTATTAAAGCCATAGCTGAAAAGGGCAATTGTGTTATTGTTGGGCGGAATGCCAATGCTATTTTAAAAGAATATGATCACGCCCTTCATGTATTTGTACATGCTGATTTTTATTGGCGTCTTAACCGCATGAAAGCTAAAATGCCTGATGCAACGGAGCACAAGATCAGTGAGCAAATCCGTGCCATTGATAAAATGAGAAGAAAATACTGTACTTATTATACCAATACAGAATTTGGCGTAGCCGATTATTATGATATCAGCTTTAATACCTCTAAATTAGGAATCGATGCATGTGTTGAGATTATCTGTAATTTAGCAAAGCAGTAAGCAGCATAAAACAATAGAGCCTTACTTAGAGAGATTCTCTTTAAGTAAGGCGCTTTATTTTGACGTAAATTAGTATATATTAAGACTGAGGTGATGTTGATGACTAACACTGTAAGTCACGGTAATTTTGCAGAAGGAAGTGTAAGGAAAAACATTCTAAGCCAGGCAATTCCCCTGACTCTTGCTCAGTTTGTTCAGCTACTTTATAACATTGTTGATCGAATATATATAGGTCACATGCCAGGGGCAGATGCAGGTGTTGCCCTTACAGGGCTTGGACTTTGTTTTCCCATCATTACACTTATTTCTTCCTTTGTTAATCTGGTTTTCACCGGAGCTGCTCCATTATGCTCCATGTCCCGTGGGAACAGAGATACCAAAAAGGCAGGCAAAATACTTACAACAGCCTATTCTCTTCTGGTGATCATCAGTATTAGTATTGCAATAATCATTTTCTTTGTAAAGAAACCTTTATTGTATCTATTGGGTGCCAGTGATGTTACTTATGGTTATGCTGTTGAATACTTAAATATTTATTTAACAGGAACCTTGTTCTTTGCAATTGGTACAGGTATGAATATTTTTATTAGCTTACAGGGCTATCCTCGAATTGGAATGTTCACTACAATAATAGGAGCGGTTATCAATTTAATCCTTGATCCTATTTTGATATTTGGTTTTAACATGGGTGTTAAAGGCGCTGCAATTGCAACCGTATGGAGTCAGTTATGTTCTGCCCTATGGGTCCTCTTCTATTTAAGTAAGAAGGATATGGAACTTAAATTCAATCCCTTCCGTTTTACAGTTCATAGTGAACTTTTAAAAAGCATTTTGACTCTAGGTATGCCAGGATTTATCATGGGAGTTACCAATAGTGCAGTGCAGTCGGTATGTAATGCAACCCTTTCAGTATACGGTGGGGATACATATATTGCCATTATGACCATTTTCAATTCAGTTCGTGAGATAAGCAGTCTTCCCATTAACGGAATCACTAGCGGTTCACAGCCGGTATTAAGTTATAATTATGGAGCGAAAGAATATGTACGAGTAAAAGAAGGTATAAAATTTACCGCTTTTGTAGCCCTGTGTTACACAGGAATTTTCTGGATTTCTACTTTATTGTTTCCTACCGTTTATCTACATTTTTTCAGCAGTGACGCATATATCATTAAAATTGGAAAAATGCCTCTAATGATATACTTTTTAGGCTATATATTTATGACTTTTCAATTTTCTGCGCAGTCAACTTTCGTAGCCCTGGGTCGTGCCAAGCATGCTGTGTTCTTTTCAATTTTTAGAAAAATTATTATTGTTGTTCCGCTCACCATCCTACTTCCTAAAATCCCTTCTGTAGGGGTTCTGGGAGTGTTCTGGGCGGAGCCTATATCAAATCTCATAGGTGGTATGGCAAGTTTTATAACGATGATTCAAACAGTATATAAAAATTTAATAGAATAACGATGCTATATTGCCCTGCACATGCAGGGCCTTTTTACTGCTCATTAGGCATAAAAATTCCTCTTAAGCAAATTTTAGTTAATTCTATCTTCTGCTTAAGAGGGATTATCGTATCATTTTATAGGTGTTTATGATTAGATACTATGAGGACTGCGATAAAGAAAAACAAGAACTTATAAGGCAAAACTGTTAAATGGCGTAGTCTTCTACCGGAGGCAGGATTCGGCTCAAAAACTGCTTTGTTCTTTCCTCGCGGGGATTTAAGAAAATCTCTTCAGGCGGACCTTCTTCAATAATAATCCCGCCGTCCATGAACACGATATGATTTGCAACATCCCTGGCAAAGGACATTTCGTGAGTCACTACGACCATGGTTATACCTTCCCGGGCCAACTGTTTCATAACGCTAAGTACTTCACCGGTCAATTCGGGGTCAAGGGCAGAAGTGGGTTCATCAAAAAGTATTACATCCGGATTGACGGCAATAGCTCTCGCAATAGCAACACGTTGCTGCTGTCCCCCTGAAAGCATCGAAGGATAATAATTTTCCCGGTTTGAAAGTCCCACTTTACTCAAAGCTTTTCTGGCGATTTCAATAGCTTCGGCTTTGGGAACTTTCCGCGCTACAATCAAACCTTCTGTAACATTTTCAAGGGCGGTTTTATTATTGAATAAATTAAAGTTTTGAAACACGAACGCTGTTTTTTTTCGAATCTTTGAAATTTCACTGGAGGACGCGTTGTTAATGTTTACATGCAAGTCATCAAAGATGATTTCTCCTTTATCTGCACGTTCGAGAAAGTTGATACAGCGAAGCAGTGTGGTCTTTCCCGAACCACTAGGGCCCAGAATAACAACGACATCCCCTTTTTTAACCTTGATATTGACACCTTTTAGAACTGCATTATTTTTAAAAGCTTTATGGATATTGATTAATTCTAACATAATTCACCTCCCAGCCTTTATTTTTTTATCAACGAGTCTATTCGTTAAATGGCTTTAGCTGCGGATCCTGAAAAGGCTCGATAGGAAACAAAGTGTTTTTCAACCAATGCAAAAAGAAGCTGGATGATGGAACATAAGATAATATAAATGAACAGAATATCAAGATAAGACTCAATATAGTTATATCCGTAGGAAGCCTCAATTTTTGCGATGGCTGTCACTTCTTTTACGGTCATCATGAATGCCAGGGAAGTACCTTTGATCAAATTGATTGTAAGGTTACAGACATTGGGTATAGCCGAAACCAGAGCCTGTGGTATTATGATCCTGATATAAGCCTGTACAGGAGACATACCGATAGAAAGAGCGGCTTCCAATTGACCTTTGTTTACAGTCAGAAGTGCTGAACGGAATATTTCAGAAAGACCGGCACAGGTGTTTAATGAAAACACTATATATGCATATATGATTGGATTCATGTCAAAAATGTTGATATTCCATCCCATATTTTTAACGATTGCATTAAACAGACTTGGTAGTAAGCTGTAAATGATCAGAATCTGCAAAACGATTGGTGTACCTCGGATAAAAGAAACATATCCGGTTACTACTTGCTTTATAATTTTTATATTGTAAATTTTAGAAATAGCCATGAAAAATGCAATTGGAGCTGACACGAGAAGAGCTACAGCAGTAATACTTAAAGTTGCAGGAACACCAGTGAGGGCCAGAAAAAAGGTATCAATCAGATATTCGATATTTAATTCCATAAGGTACACCTCCTATCCAGCGATACTCTTTTTACCTTTAGAAAGAGATTTCTCCAGCATATTAAAGGACCTTTCAATCATCAAGGTAAGTCCCCAGTATATCAATGCCAGGGCAATATATGTTTCCAGAGCGTAGGAACCAAAGTTTTCTGAAATGATTAATGATCCTTTTCCCATTATATCAATCAATCCGATCGTAAAAGCCAGAGAGCCATCTTTCATAAGGTTGATTAATAGATTGCTGAAATTGGGCAAAGCTACGGCAACGGCCTGGGGCAATACGATCCTGTAAAAAGCCTGAAAGGGACTTAAGCCGATGCTGACTGCAGCTTCCCTTTGGCCTTTATCAATGGATTCATAGGCTGAACGCATGATTTCAGACATAGTTGCACCAAAAAGCAGCGAAAAAGTTACAAGAACAAATATACCTTTTTCAATGGAATTGATATCCACTCCTATGGTGGAGAACAGCAGCTCAGGTAATCCATAGTAAACAATAAACAATAATACGATGGGTGGAGTACATCGCATCACGGCAATGTAGGTATTAGAAAGAAGTCTTGAGATTTTTCGCCCGGCTATTTTGGCTCTTGCCAGGATTAATCCCAGCAAAGAGCTAAAGAAAACAGAACCTGCAAGGATCAAAAGCGTCACCGGTAAGAAAGGAAGCAAATCGAAAAAAACTTCCAAAATAAACAAGGGTTTAAAAGGTCTCATAGTAATTTGCCTCCTTTACTATAAAAATCATTCGGAAATATATTGGAAGATGTCTTCGTTAAAGTACTTCTGAGATAATTCAGCGATTTTTCCTTCCTTTGTGAGCTGTTCGATGGCCTTATCATAGGCATCGGCTAAATCCTGAACGTTTTTGTTGAACAAAGGATATGTTGGAATAGCCTTGTATGGTACATAGGCAAGTTTGTTGGCAAGATCTTTATATGGAGCGTTATCCGCCAGAACATTATTTTCATAACTCAATTTGATGTCAAAATATGCATCATATCTGCCTTCAAGAACCCATGTGTAGGCATCGGAAATATTGAAGTTTTCTGATGCTACCAGATTTACTTGATTATCAGGATGGGTTTTATTGTATTCTTCCACGATATTCCATTGAGCATTTTGTGGTGCAATCGGAACAAGTTTTCCGCTGAATCTGGCAAAAGACTCCATATCCTTAATCTTGTCAGAATCCTCAGCCCTGAAGGTAAGGCCTATGATACTTGCAGCAATATAGTTTTTGGGATAAATATATTTCTTTGCACGTTCTTCGGTGAACCATGCACCTTTTACACCCACCTGGTATTTCCCTGATTCGACACCAATGAGCAAATCGTCATCTGAGGTTGGTACAAAAGTAAATTTATATTGGGGGAGTAGTTCATCAACTGCTTTTAATACCTGAACCTCAAAACCGTCGGATTCACCTTGATCATTTACATAATCATAGGGTACATAAGTTTGAGTATGAGCGACCCGTATTTCTGTAACTTCTTCAGATGAATCCGAAGTTGCTGTATTTAATAGAGCAGACGATGAGTCAGAAGATGTGGGATTAGATTTTGAGCAGGCAACTGATGCTGCAGATAGTGCCAGAACCATTGAAAGGACGATTATTTTACGTAACAAACTCATTACTCATTCCTCCTTCTTAATTTTGATTTATTTTATAATTCAGCTGATAGGCTTTGAGCTTTGTTTCTAACCCAATGCAAACGATTTAAATCAATATCGCTGGGAACAGTGCAATCGGCTCCTAATACAATGCCGGTTTTACCTGCTTCTCTAAGTAGTTTTTCTGTAAACGCTTCAATTTCTTCCTGGCTTCCTTTATACAAGATTCCGTTTGCTGTGTTATCAAAACCACCAATAATTGCCCTTCCACCAAACAATTTTTTGCCTTCCGCCAGGCTTATGCCTTCTACATTGACAGCCCAGTTGATGATCTTTGCATCATAATCTACATAAAGATTTAAATCATTGCGACTTCCTTCATATCCGCAAATGTGCAGGATATTATTTTCACTGATTTTGTTTGCGCTTTCCAGGACAAGGAGCTCACTGGGAGCAATGACTTCTTTATATAGCTCGGGACTGATGCGGGAATCTTGAACGTTTTGAACACTTAAGTAAATTCCGTCAGCATTTCCTTCACTGATGACTTTCTGAGCCAAGGTGGACAGATCCTTTGCGATAGTGTTTAATGCGTGTTTGACAGCATCTTTGTTTTCCAATATCAAATCAGCCAAAACCTTGTTTCCATTATTGCCGAACAGGATTTTAAAAAAAGTTGCAGGAGCAAATACATTGTAAAATGTAAGAACTTCATTTCCAAAAGAATCTGTTAAGGTTTTAACCAGTTCCACTTGTTTTACAATCCATGGGTGATCTGGTCCGATGGGTTCTAGCTCAAAGAACTTTTCTACATTTTCTGTATTTAATAAAATTGGATTAGGATATTGAAAAAAGCCATCACTCATGAGTTTGACAAAGTCGGGTCTAAATTCTGAGACAAACTTATTGTGACCATCAATATTTTTTTGGATGATGGCTGGATTTTTTACTCCTTCTGCCCATTCATCGCTATTTGTAAAATGGAACCAAAATCCAACAGGAACCCTTTCTACTGGTTTGTTGTTAAAAGCGTCGAGTACTAATTGTCTTCTTGACATATTCATTTCTCCTTTCTTTAATTTATAGATTATTTGTGTATTCATTATATGGATCTCTATCTGGAGTCACAGATTTTATGCTTATTTCTACTGTTTAAGTGGCGATAATTTACATATTTCCTATTCATAGACCCCCCTTTTAATTTAATAAAATCATATATGAATAATATGTAATGATTAAAGTACCATGTTTTCATAAATTTGTCAATTATTTTTTATTAAAATATATATGAATAATATGAATTAAATTGTGAAAGAATTACAAAGCCTAAATAGAATAAGGGTTATAACATAAAAGCAATATTTTTAAATTTTATTGACTACAATACCCCTGATTGGTATCATTTACCTAATAATGTGTTATCATTGTGTCAATTAAATTCTTTGATGGAGGTGATTGTGTAGTTTATCCTTGTAAACAGGCAGCTGTTGGATACAGGCAGCCAGAGTACAAGATGGAATAACTTCTGGTGGTGCCTGAATAACGTAGCAATTGGGCAGTAGTTAATACGATGTGTAATTTATTCCATACATTGGCATTGACAGTAGCGACACATTTTGACTTTACTTATCGGCAGGAGGAAGAAGATGGTATAAGGGAATATATAAGAATGGTAAAATATAGGATTAGGAGAGTGAGGAGAGAGTAAATATGGTAAATAGTGAATGTCCCTGTAAGAAGAAAAATGTATTTATCACGGTAAATGTGAGGAATGTCGGGAACATCATAAGAATTAAAAAAGACCCCGTCCATGTGAAAGGAAGAAGTCTTTTCTCAAAAAGTTATTCTTCTTTTAAATGAAAGTTCAACTGACTATCCAAAGATAAATCAGAAGAAGATTCTTTTTGGAATATTAATTGACCATCCTTTATTTTAAACAAATAGACATTTCCGCTATTTTCATGGAGGGTCAAAGTATCGTTCTCGACTGTGTATGTACCGACAAAAATCTTACTATCCAAGAGATTTCGACTTAATGTGAATTCACCATTTTCGCCTAAGAAAAGTTTAGCCTGGTCAATTTCGAAAGCATTATCATCGCCAGAAATATAAGTTCCAGGTTTTAGTCCATCAATTGATACGTTCTTTGCTTGGCCGTTACATCCTGTTGGTATTAATAAACATAACATTATAAGGAGAAAAAATGATATTTCTCTTTGTTTCATAAATATCACCTCTAAAATATGATGCAACATGTTATTAAATATGTGTAATATTAAACTGTATTTGATATTTTAATGTATTTTGTATAAATTTTTCAAGATTATTTTATATGTTTATATGTAAGAAAAGGTCATCTCAATATAACAGGTGAAAGGTGCAAAATTTTTTATAATAAGAATCACTGAAAAAATAAATTAGAGTAGTTAGTTGATGAATTATGTAAGGAATAGAAATTAACTATTGGAGGTATATGTAAGTGAATACGGAAACGGTAGAATTAAATGTAAATGCCAAGAATAATATCTGGAATAGAGATGTCATCAAATACATAGCTATGTTTACCATGCTTTTAAATCATATTTCACATGTTTTTATGGAGCGGGGAAGTTTTTTGTCGGAATTTTTTCTGGACATCGGATATTTTACAGCCATTACAATGTGTTATTTTCTTGTGGAAGGGTACCAGTATACCCGTTCGAAGAAGAAATATGCATGTAGATTGGCGGTTTTTGCTATGATTTCCGAGATTCCATTTTGTTTAGCTTTTACTAAAGATGGTATCATAGGTTTTTACGGAATGAATATGATGTTTACATTATTGCTGTGCTTTTTGATTCTTCTTTCCATTGAAAGGATTGACAATAAATTTTTAAGAAGGCTTGCTATAACAGGGCTGATATTGCTTTCTTGTATCAGTGACTGGGGATTGCTTGCACCTTTTTTTACATTGATGTTTGCACGGGCGAAGGATTCCAAAAGACGTGTAAAGAGGACCTATGTTATTTCCTGTATTCTATTTGCACTTTATTACTTTTCGGAAGGAATCGTGAAATTTCCATTGGGTAAAAGTATTATTTATGCATTAGGAGCCATGGCAGGAATGGCTCTTTCTGGAATTGTAATCATCTACCTTTATAACGGCAAACGCATGGAAAAAGGCAAAACATTTTCCAAATGGTTCTTTTATGTATTTTACCCGCTGCATCTTCTGATATTGGGATTATTAAGACTAGTTTACTTAATGTAAAGATTGATGCATCGTGAAAGTTTTCATTGTCAATTGAGCACTACTCTCAATTTAAAAAGCTCAAAAAGAAAGGGATTTTGCTCAAAATCCCTTTCTTTTATATTCTTGCAGAATAGTTAGATTTATGATTAATCATTGTGTCAAACAATTTATGAATCCCAAATTTCCAGCACAATAACATTCCGAATACTGCACCAACTGCCCCCTGAGCTATTTCGTACGGAAGTTTTACCATGGCATATTCGAAAGTGCTGTAGACATAGATTTTTCCAAGGGTATACCCTACTACCATGATGACTGCACCAATGGTTACACCTATCCCTGAAGCAAGGACTGGCTTATTTTTCAGTACTTTATGAGAAAATAAGGATATAACAGCAGCCTGAAGTCCGTGGGTAACCAGTGAGACAAACATTGGAGCCGGATAAAAGAGCAGATCCCCCAGAAAAGATCCGACTCCTCCAACAACAAAGGCTTCAAAAGGGTTAAGCAGGATTGCTGCAAGACAGATCACAACATCACATAGATAAAGATGTCCGCCAGGAACAGGAACTCCAAAAGAACTCAGGGCAATATTCATGGCCATAAATATGGCGGTGGCTGTTAATCGTATTGTAGTCATTTTTTTGGATTGTGTTTGTATCATTGACACATCTCTCCTTTTCTTTTGATGCCTGAAATAATATCATCATTTTGGTAATATTAAAATAATCAGAAGAATTAAATATTATATATCCAGATAAAATACCAGATGGATTAGTGGTATAAGTTAACAGATCAGACATTTTTCTTCTTTCAAGCAAGTTTCCAGGGCAGAAATACTATATTACGCTATCAGAGATATTGCCAGTTTAAGAAAGGATTAGCCTAACAAAGGATTAACCTATAGTTTACTTATCGTTTACTTTTATATAATTGGGATTTAACATACCTCCTGTATATTTACAGGTGTGAAATGACTAATACATTTAGGAGGTATGATATGTTTAAGAGATTATTATCAGCTATACTTTTTCTGACCGTGGTGACTTTGATTGTAACGGGATGTAGGGCGCAAAATCATGTAAGTCTGCTGATGCAGCATGACAAAACAGTCAGGACTGAGCATCTGGTTCAAAGCGTTAAATCTGACGTGCAATCTCCTAAGTACATTTTTATGTTCATAGGGGATGGAATGTCTGCTGTGCAGGTGAATTCTGCTCAGATTTACATGGGAACCAACAAACACAATAATCTTAGACTGGGGACTCTTAATTTTCAAGATTTTGAAGCAGTAGGCTATCAGACTACTCATGATGCGACTTCATTTGCACCGGATTCAGCTTCCACAGCTACTGCTCTTTCCTCGGGATTCAAAACATGGAGTGGTACGATCGGTTTAAGACCAGTTGGGAATGTTTCAGGAAATAAAGCTGAAAACGTGGATACAAAGAATGTTCCGAAAACAATTGCAGAAAGACTTAAAGAAGAAAAAGGAATGAAGATCGGTATCGTATCAACAGTTACGATTAACCATGCGACACCTGCTGCATATTATGCCCATGTTCCATCAAGAAATAGCTATTATGATATTGCGTTACAAATGGCAGACTCAGAGTTTGATTATTTTGGGGGAGGAACCATTAAACAACCTACAGGCAGCAATAAGGATCAAAAAGATGTTTATGAAATTTTGAAAGAAAAGGGATATAAAATTGTAAAGACCAAAAAAGATATATTGGCATTAAACAACAATTCAGGCAAAGTATATGCCGTTACTCCTGTAATTCAGGATGATGGTGCAATGCCATATGCCATTGACCATAAAGAAGGAGACTTAACCCTTGCTGACTTCGTTAAAAAGGGTATCGATGTATTGGATAATGATAAAGGATTTTTTATGATGGTTGAGTCAGGAAAGATTGACTGGGTTGGTCACGCGAATGATGCAAAGACGAATATTGTTGAAGTTTTAGCATTTGCAGATGCTATTCAAGCAGCTATTGATTTTGCAAAAGCACATCCTGATGAAACATTAATTATCGTAACAGGGGACCATGAAACAGGTGGTATGACGATCGGGCAGGCAACTACTGGTTACGATGTGGCATTAGAAATATTAAAACATCAAAAAATGTCCTATGTCGCATTTGATGAAAAACTTAACAGTATAATTGAAAAGAATCCAGACTTGACATTTGAAGAAATCATGCCGGTAATTACTCAAGCTTTCGGATTAAAAGATGAATACATAGATGGTGAGGGCAAAGATTCATATATGACACTTGAACTGTCAGACAGTGAAGTAGAAAGGTTAAAGAAGGCTTTTGATGCAACGATGGCAGAAGAACAATCCAACGATGAAGAATTCTATAGATTATATGGTGACTATAATCCATTAACGGTGACATTAACTCATATTTTAAATAACAAAGCCGGAATAGGTTGGACTTCATATTCTCATACAGGCGTTCCAGTACCAGTATATGCTACAGGGGTGGGAGCAGAATTATTCAATGGTGCATATGACAATACGGAAATATATTATAAGTTGGTTGCTGTCACTGGACTTAAGTAATTTTGTAAAATAAAAATATTAGAAGGCTGGGTTTTACCAGTCTTTTTTATTACATAAAAAATTCTTCCGGGCAGGATGCGCATGAAAGGAGTATAAGTTTTGAATCAAAGGATAGGAAAACAGAATAGAAAAGAAACTGTATTTATATTTTCACTGCTGATTTTATTAGTAATACTGATTCTATTGCCAACAGGATTTGATCAACAGCAGTACCATTATACAGAAGGAGTAAAGGCTAAAGTACTGTCAGTAGATTATTCAACAGTACACAATACCGGGCTTTTCAAACAGGGCGATCAAAAGACAACAATAGAAATTGAGACTGGCAGTCATAAAGGTGAAGTTATAGTGGCAAACAATATGCTTACAGGAAGTTTAGAGGCAGACAAGCTTTTTGCTGAAGGAGATAAAGCCTGGGCACTGATTGGTTTTGATGAAAATGGAAAAATAAATTTTGCAAATATGATCGACCATTATCGATTAGATAAAGAGCTGGTACTAATAGGATTTTTTGCAATAGTTATAATCATATTTTCAGGGTATACGGGAATTCGCACGTTGTTATCTTTTGCCTTTGCATTATTAAGTATATGGAAAATACTCATTCCATATATGTTAAGGGGGTATAATCCCATATTAACAGCTTTGATCGTAGGGAATATTTTAACTGTTATAACGATATTTCTGGTAACAGGTTTTACGAAAAAGGCTTATGCTGCTATTATTAGTTCTATCATCTGTTCCATTATTACATGTGTTCTGGCGATTATATTTGGAGCTTACTTTAATATTCATGGGGCAGTTATGCCCTGGTCGGAATCATTGCTTTATGCTGGTTTTTTAGATCTTGACTTAACTTCTGTTTTCCAGGCAGGAATATATCTTGCCAGTTCAGGCGCCATAATGGATCTTGCTGTGGATATATCCTCTGCATTAGAAGAGATTACAATGAATAGCCCTAATGTTAAGAGGACTGACTTGATTCAGTCAGGGATGAATATTGGAAAATCTGTGGTAGGCAGTCAAACCACAACCCTTTTATTTGCATACATGGGAAGCTATTTATCGATTATGATGGTATATATGGCACAAGGTACACCGATATTGAATATCTTAAATTCAAAATCCATAGCTGCAGAAATCCTTCATACATTTATTGGATGTATTGGATTGGTTTTGATTTCTCCGTTGACGGCCATGATCAGTGGATTTATTCTGAAAAATGAAAAATATAGTTAAGATGAATTCTAAAGGGAAATTTTCATATTTTTATCGAAAAAGAGAAGCTATTAAAGGTATAGTTTTTAGACATTATACATGTAATAACTATGAGCCTATATTCCACGTGAAATCTATATACAGGCTCATCAGAACTTTATTAAAAAAGTTGCATGCTTATTGAAATGTATAATTGACATGATCTAAATTTTATGATAAATAATTTAATAAATTATATTATGTTTACTTTTAGGCTACGACGGTATCTCCCGTTACAGAGATAGAGTATCGGTAAGTATAATTACCCGTACTTGAAGAGGTTTATTTCGCGAGAAATGAATGAATTAGGGTGGTAACACGAAGTGCAGCTCTCGTCCCTGAAGGTTAATATTCAGGGGTGAGGGCTTTTTTATATTAAAAATTTTTAGATATAAATACAAATAATATTAGATGAAAGAGGGATGATCATGAAAAGGATTCTAATTGGAGGCGCTTGGCCTTATGCTAATGGTTCACTTCACATTGGTCACGTGGCAGCTTTACTGCCTGGAGATGTTCTTGCAAGATATTATCGCTTAAAAGGAGATCAAGTCTTTTATGTTTCGGGCAGCATAGGCTTTTTGTAAGCATTGTCAAAAGACTTTGACAGACCGTTTGGTTAAAGGAATTTGCCCAAAGTGTGGGAAAGAGACAAGGGGAGATCAATGTGATCATTGTGGAATGATTTTAGAATCTGAAACTGTCATTAAACCTGTCTGTTCAGAATGTGGTAACCCAATAGACTTTTTGGAAACTAACCAGCTTTATATTGCAATATCCAAACTTGAACCCCAATTACTCAGTTATCTTTCATCAAAAACACACTGGAGAAAAAATGCAATTGCGTTTACTAAAAGATATATAGATGAAGGTTTAAGAGACAGAGCCATCATGCGAAATCTTGACTGGGGAATAGATGTCCCAAAAAAGGGATACGAAGATAAAAAAATATATATATGGGCTGAAAATGTACTTGGTTATTTATCTGTCAGTAAGGTAGCTGCCGAAAGGCGAGGAATTCAGTTCAAGGATTTATGGGGAGACAAGGCACGACACACTATTATGTCCATGGAAAAGATAATATTCCCTTTCATACTATTATATTGCCAGCTTTATTGTTGGCTCATGGTGTGAATTTACATTTGCCTGACGATATTATTTCCAGTGAATACTTGACATTGGAAGGAAGAAAAATTTCAACAAGTCAGAATTGGGCGATATGGATGAAAGATATCGTAGAGAAATATAATCCAGATTCTATAAGATACTTCTTTATGGCCAATGGCCCTGAAAAAAGAGATACAGATTTTTCATGGAGAGAATTTGTAGAAAGAAATAATAATGAGTTATTAGGATCCTATGGAAATTTTGTAAATAGAACATTGGCTTTCATCGTTAAATATAACGATGGCACAATTCCGAAAGGAACAGTAGAGGATGAAATAAAAAATAGAATAGACAATATCTATTTAGAAGTTAGTAAAAATATTGAGGATGGTCACTTTAAGGATGCCCTTGAGAGTATTTTTGATTTTGTTCGATTTGGTAACAAGTATTATGATTCAAGGGAGCCCTGGAAGACCAGACTTGCTGACAAAGAACTATGCGATAAGGCGCTCAATAATTGCGTTCAGATTATTGCAAATTTAGCTGTATTATTGCAACCTTTTTTACCGTTTTCTTCAGAAAAAATAATCCATTGGCTTAACCTTAAGAATGAATGGAAGCCCCAATATGTCCAAGAAGGATTGAAGATATCAGATATTTCCATACTCTTTGAAAGGCTTGACCAGAGAATAATTGAAGAGGAAAAGAAAAAATTAGGTTAAGAAGAATGTTGATATGTGTAATAAGGGATTTAATAATTACTGTTCTGAAAATGGATTAGGATATTTTAAATTATCAATATACTTTCTTATGGAATATATAGAAGACTAAGAAATATATAGTTCTAACGTAAAATATTGTTGTATATGGACTTTATAATTACAGTTGATTATAATTTTTTGAAGAAAGTCACTATAATGAATGATGGAGAGATAGGAGAATAGTATTGACTTTGATTTGAGGAGGATAAAATTATGAAAATAAAAGTATTTCAGGTTAATTCATTTGCGAAGACTGTCCAAGGTGGAAATGCAGCAGGTGTCGTACTGGATGCAGATGGTCTAAAAGAGAGAGATATGAAGAAGATTGCCAAAATCATTGGATATAGCGAAACAGCTTTTGTGAGCAAATCTGAAGGAGCTGATTTTAAAGTACGGTTTTTTACTCCCCAAGAAGAGGTAGATCTCTGTGGACATGCAACCATTGCTACGTTCCATACAATGGCAGAGCAGGGGCGTATTCTTCCAGATAAGTATACTCAGGAAACTAAGGCGGGTGTTCTTCAAGTAGAGGTAAAAAAGGATCATACTATCATGATGAATCAAAATATACCGCAGTTCTTCGAAATAGTTAGTAAAGAAGAAATAGCTGATTCTCTGAATATTTCCTTGAATGATATGATTGAGGAGTTGCCAACGCAAATAGTGTCTACAGGACTAAGAGATATTATAGTACCAATAAGCAACCTTGAAACATTAAGTGCCATCAAACCTGATTTTCAGAAGATCGCGGCAGTCAGTCAAAAATATAACGCTATTGGTTTACATCTTTTTACCCTTGAGACTTTGGGGGAATCACATGCACATACTCGAAATTTTGCACCGCTGTATGGTATTTCCGAGGAGTCTGCAACAGGTACTTCGAATGGTGCTTTAGCCAGTTATCTATTTGAGTATGGCGAAATTAGCAGGGAAGAAGCAACTCATTTGATCATAGAGCAAGGCTATTCAATGAATAAGCCTTCAGAAATCATTATAGAATTGGAAACAAGGAAACAAAGCATTACTGGTGTCAAAGTAGGGGGAAGGGCCATTTCATTTGCTGAAGTTGATGTGGAAATATAAATTATGTTAAGACGTAGTTCTTTTGCCTAAGACCAACTTAATAAGTGTGTGATAAGCTTTAAAAAAGGGATTTTACCTTGTGAGCAGTATTTTCTGTCCAGAGGCGAAATCCCTTCTTTTGGATTAAATTAATATTAATAAATTGATGAAGATTAAGTTTTCTTTCAAAGGAAATGGATGCCGGATATGTCATGTATGCGTTATGATCATCATTTTGAACTTTTTCAGAAGCACACATCAGACTTTACTATTGATCATATGGTTAAACAGTTTATGAATACCGCATCTCCAACATAATAACATTCCGAATACTGCACCAACTGCCCCCTGAGCTATTTCGTACGGAAGTTTTACCATGACATATTCGAAAGTGCTGTAGACATAGATTTTCCCAAGGGTATACCCTACTACCATGATGACTGCACCAATGGTTACACCTATCCCTGAAGCAAGGACTGGCTTATTTTTCAGTACTTTATGAGAAAA
>NZ_JAFBEP010000015.1 GCF_016908775.1 Defluviitalea raffinosedens
AGCTGGATACGTGGGTTCGATTCCCATCACCCGCTTTTTGAATGCATAGATCGTGAAATCAATCTCCTGAATTCGTTCAGGAGTTTTTTTATTGTATAGGAAATCCGATGAAATTTCCTATACGATAAAAAGCCCTCCAGGCAGGATGCTTTGAATATGAACACTTAAGAATTTGTACAATTATATCAAATAATCTTGATTTTTTGTCGAATTTTCTATAATATTGAATATATAAGATAGGTGTTCAAATGGTAGAGAATATGAGGGGGGTTTATATGAAAGTAGTTGTAGCAATAGATTCTTTCAAAGGCAGTCTAACTTCAATGGAAGCAGGATTTGCCATTAAACAGGGTATTCGTTCTGTATCAGAAAATATAGAAGTCATTGTAAAGCCTTTGGCCGATGGAGGAGAAGGAACTGTAGAAGCCCTAGTTGCTGGTATGAACGGACGGGAGGAAAAAATAGAAGTTACGGGTCCTTTGTCTGAAAAATTAGTTTGTTCTTATGGTATTTTGGATGATAGCAAAACAGCCATTATAGAAATGTCAGGAGCGGCAGGAATTACTTTGGTTCCTGAGCATCTAAAGAATCCTATGAATACTACCACCTATGGGGTAGGAGAGGTAATCAAAGCAGCGATCAAAGAAGGGTGCAGAAACTTTATTATAGGTATTGGTGGCAGTGCCACTAACGATGGTGGAGTAGGCATGTTACAGGCACTTGGATTTGAGTTTTTAGATGAGAATAGAATGCCTGTTGGAAGGGGAGGAAAAGTTTTAGGGGATATAAGGTATATCAATACTGAAAATCATTTGTCAGAACTGGATGAATGCCATTTTAAAATTGCTTGTGATGTAACCAATCCCTTGTACGGCGTTAATGGGGCAGCATATGTATATGGTCCCCAAAAGGGTGCGGATCCTAAAATGGTTGAGATATTGGATCAAGGATTAATGAATTATGCCAAAGTAGTAAAAGAGCAGCTGGGCAAAGATGTTGATAAGGTACCGGGAGCAGGGGCAGCAGGAGGCTTAGGATATGGGTTTTTAGCTTTCTTAAATGCTAAGCTAGAATCTGGTATTCAGATTGTTTTAGAAGAGACTCATTTGGAAAAAGATATTAAGGATGCAGATTTGGTTATTACGGGGGAAGGTAAGTTGGATTTTCAGACGGCCATGGGAAAAGCTCCTACAGGCGTGGCAAAATTAGCCAAGAAATATGGCAAAAAAGTGATTGCATTTGCGGGATGTATAACTGAAGGTGCAAAAAAATGTAATGAAGAAGGAATAGATGCGTATTTTACCATAGTTCCTGGGCCCGTGTCTCTTTCAGAAGCTATGAACAAGGATAATGCCAAGAAAAATATGATAGCTACAGTTGAGCAGGTTTTTAGACTAGTCAACAGCATTCGTTAAAATTTTGTACTGCTTACGCAGTATGAAATATATATCTATGAGGTGTTACTCATAGGCAAAAAATAATCAATATGGGGGGATCATTATGAGCGGTGTAGCATTAATGATTACATTTATTATTGCAGTGGCAATAATGATTGTAGCAATCTCAAAGTTCAGAGTTCATCCATTTATGGCTATTATGGGCATTTCATTGCTCTTAGCTATTGTGGTGGGAATTCCGCTAGGCGACATTCCAGGGACAATTGGTGCAGGTTTTAGTGGGACTTTTTCCAGTATAGGTATTGTAATTATTTTGGGGGCTGTTATAGGAATTATTTTGGAAAAAACGGGTGCAGCAATAAAATTGGCAGATATGGTTGTGGAATTAGTTGGTAAGAAAAGACCAGAATTAGCAATTATGTTAATGGGATGGATTGTATCTGTGCCGGTATTTTGTGATAGTGGATTTGTTATTTTAAATCCGATTCGTAAAGCAATGAGGAAAAAAACAATGACATCCAGTGTTGCAATGACAGTAGCTTTATCAGCAGGACTTTATACTTCCCATGTGTTTATTCCACCTACTCCAGGGCCTATCGCAGCAGCAGGGAGTGTTGGACTTGGGTCAAACTTATTACTCATTATAGGAATGGGTATTTTAGTTTCTATTCCTTGTTTAATTGCAGCTTATTTTTATGCGAAATATATAGGAACTAAGGTTAAAGCTTCCGATGAAGTAACGAATGATGAGATTGTAAAAACTTATGAAGAACTCGTAAAAGAATATGGAGAACTTCCTGGTGGAATGGCATCCATAGCTCCAATCTTAGTGCCTATTCTATTGATGGCCCTAAGTTCAATATCTGCTATGGCAGGTTGGGAAGGAGCTTTTGCAAGTTTATTAACTTTTCTTGGGACACCAATTATCGCTTTGACCGTTGGATTGTTATGCGGCATTGGTTTGCTGGCTTCAATTAAAAAGATGAATGTATTTAATGAGCTAACAGAGAATACTCTTAAAACTGTGGGACCAATTTTATTTATTACTGCGGCGGGAGGCGTATTAGGTAAAGTTATTACAACAGCTGGCTTTGTCACCTATATTCAAGAAAATGCTTCCTTCCTTTCATCAGTTGGTATATTTTTCCCATTTTTAATTGCAGCAATCCTTAAAACTGCTCAGGGATCTTCCACTGTTGCTATTACAACAACCGCAGCGATTATGGGTGCATATTCAGAATCCGGTACTATGATGTCAGCTCTAGGGCTTACAACGCCTGTGGCAGCAGCTTTGACTGTTATGGCGATAGGAGCAGGGGCAATGACAGTATCCCATGCAAATGACAGTTATTTCTGGGTTGTTACGAATTTGGGAGAAATGAAGCCTCAGGATGGTTATAAGACACAGACCATGGTTACGTTGATTATGGGGATTGTATCCATTCTATTTATTTTCTTGCTTTCATTATTTTTATTATAAATATTTGATATAAATGCAGACAAAGGCTCGGTTGTTATACCGAGCTTTTATTGTATTCTTTTGGTGTTTTTCTTTTTTTAAATTCTGCAGTAATAAAAATGATCAAAGGAAGAATTACTTGAAAGGGGAAAGCATAGTATTTATAAACATAAAATGTCCAAAAGTGCATATCTACAATATTATCATAAAGGATATAGGCTAAGTAAACCATTAATATACCGGTTTGCATTGTTATAGAGCGATAATCATTTAAATGAAAAAGTTTAGCGATTCCTTTGCAGGTCAATAAAAGACATAGACTGACTTTAATAAATACACCTACTACAAATATAAAAGCAACGGTCACTTCCATTCTTTGAAGAAAATCTCCTATATGTATTCTGCTAATTGCTACATGGGATGGGAAATAAAAGTTTGAGAGCTGATTTCCTAATACAAAAATATTTCTTAGTACTATGAAAGTTAGGATTATTCCTGCTACTAATACTCCTGTAAAATATACCTTATAGGGAGATTTCTTAGGCTGCAAACTACCTAAAACACCTAGAAAAATAACTGTTTCAGCAAATGGAAATGCAAAAGCGCTGAATCCTTCTTTTATTATGGGAGATAGTCCATAATAAAGAATTGGAAAGATATATTCGAAATCCATTTTAGATATGGACAACAGTTGTACAATAATGATAATGAATAACATGATGGGGAAAAAATAAGCAGACGTTCTGGATATCACTTCTATTCCAAGCCGTACTGCAAAAATACAGATGATGATCAGAGAAAACATAGGTACAAGCATTGGAGTTTCAGGCATTGTAATAGTGTTTAAAAATTCACCGAAGTCACGAACAACCAGTGCCCCCAAATGAAAAGAATACCAAATATATAATATAGTCACTACAGAACCAAGATATTTTCCAAATAGCAGGTTAACAATATCATATAAATTTGCACCGGGAAACAGCTGCAGAATTCGTGAGTAGATTATGATTGCAGGTATAGCCATAAGAATTCCAAAAAGACTGGCAAGCCAGGCATCATTCTTGGCATTGGTTCCAATTCCTACGATAAGTGTGCTTCCCATTATAAAGTTAATTAATAGACAAATGGCTTCTTTTTGAGTAATTTCTTCCTTGGGCATCATTACATCATTCCTTAAATTTTAAATAATGATAGGACTATTTTTTTAATAGGGTCTGCAGGACTTGGGATATATAAATGAAAAGAGATCATCAGAGCAATAATAAAGGAAATACTCCCTAAAGTTAAGTTGACCCACAAATCTTTCCAGTATTTTTTTTGATATAAAGAAATAAACTCCAAAGTAAGCAAAGCAATATAAACAATGATTACCACTACAAACATTTTAATCGCCTACTTCCAAAGGTTTTGCTGTTGTTGAACCATTGATAATGCCCACATTTACGTTGATATGAACTTCCAAATTTTCAAAAACATTTTCCCAATTTTTTCCATATCTTTCCAAAAAGCTGGTTTGTGTGCACGGATTTTTGCACCGAAACCAAAAATATCGGCCTTGTATTCAGATTGCATTTTTTTAATCAAATTTTCACAATTTGTTTTAATCATATCAGCAACATCTTTTTCTAATTGAATAATTTCTTTATCGGTTAGATAATTTTTTGTACCTTTTATTGTGCCAACAGCAAGATGTGTGTCAATATTAATGTTCATAGCAATTTCTTTATCTTTAGTTACAGGTTGAAGCTTCGTTTTGTTATCAAAAATTTCAAATGTGATTGTTGGGTTTTTTTTGTTATCTTCAGGACTTAGATTAAGAAGTCCTCCTTTAATCTGATTGCGTAAGAAAAGTAAGTATTTTGTCTCATTTTCGCTAAGAAATCCAATTAGCTGATCGTTTTTAAAAAAAGCAGTACCCAAGATTTCAGGGCAATCATTATGATCCACTTTTGCCAATTCTACAGATGGAGCAATAGCCATAATTCCTTCATCTACAATGTCATTGGTCAATTGCCATATTTGAATGTTAGGTGCTTTGGAGAGAACTTTTTGATTAACCAGAATATCGTGCAGATTAAAAGAAACAACCTGTTCTATTTTTTCATCTTTTTGCTTTTTTTCTAATATTTCTTTTGCAGAGGTTCCTTTAGAAACTAAAATATATACGTCAGATCTGGTTTCTGCATCTCGAAGAAACCAGTCGATTACTTCTGTAATGCCTTCCTGGGCTACTTCTTTACTCAGGATTAGAATTTTATTATGACTCCAATATAACTTTTTCCCTGAAATGGCTATGGCATTTCTTACAGCATCAAATATGGACTCACCTTCTGCGACAATCAGTTTCGATGTTGTGGGTGATTCTTTTCCAATACTGGATTCCAGAATTTCTATGGAAATCATGTATTCTTTATGAATTCCTTTATCAATGGCAGTGCCAGCTACGATATTTATGTCATCAACTTCTCGATAATTCCAACAGCCTACGAAAAGAAAAATGCTGATCAACAGGATGGAAGTAAGAAAAAAGATTTTTATAGATTTCATCATAATTACTTCCTTCTACTATTTTTCAAGGGTTGTCGTCTTAAATTCTTTTTTCCAATGATTTTAGGTCTTAGCGACATGATCCACCAAGGAGCACGAATCCAAGCGTCTTTACCATTTTGATCTTTAATTCTTGTAGTATTTAACATATAAGGTACGCCAAAAGACCGAAGGCTCATAAGATGAAGGATGATCGCCAGATATCCCAGAATAAATCCATAAATACCTAGGAAAGAAGCTGCAAACAATAGCAAAGTTCGTAAGAGTATGATCGGCCCAAGCAGGTGTATATTGATTAATTTCGTAATACTGGTTAAGGCAGTGACGATAATTACTGGTGCACTGACCAGATTAGCATCTACTGCAGCTTCTCCTAAAACCAAAGTTCCGACAATATTTATGGTCTGACCGATGGGGGTAGGGATTCGGGTTCCAACTTCCCTTAATATATCAAAAATAGTAAGCATAACAAATAAAGATACAACAGTTGGAAATGGAACTTTTTGCCGAGAAGCAGCGATACTGATTAATAAGGATGTTGGCAACATTTCCTGATGATAAGTGGAAATAGCCAGATATAGTCCCGGAATACTTATGGATAATAACCCGGATACTGCTCTTAATAATCTGTTGAAAGATGAAAATAAATAGTTATTATAGTAATCTTCATTGGCTTGAAATGATTCAATCATAATATATGGGACTGTTAAGACAAAGGGGCTGCCGTCTACGAATATGGCAACTCTTCCTTCCAATAATTTTCCTGCAATAATATCTGGTCTTTCACTGCTCCCTACAGTTTCAAAGGGGGAGTATGGTGCATCTTTAATAAATTCCTGTATGTATCCGGAATCCAGAATGCCATCAATTTCTATCTGATCTAATCGTCTTCCAAGCTCATTTAATACATTTTCGTCAGCAATGCCTTCAATATAAGAGATGCAGATTTTCGTATGTGTTTGCGCACCTAGTTCTCTCACAATAAATTTCAGATTAGGGTTTTTGATTTTTCGACGGACTAATGAAATATTGGTCAGAATAGATTCTACAAAACCTTCTCTGGGACCACGAACAACTTGAGCCGATTCTGGTTCATCAATCGATCGGGATGGCCAGGCTTTAGAACTGATTATTAAAGCTTGATCATATCCTTCTGCAAGAAGAATAGTATCACCATCCATTAAAGCATTTAAAATAGTTTGTAAATCGTTGGAAGATTTAATATCACTGGAGAGAATGATTTTATATTGCAATTCATCTATCAAATTGGATGAAGATATTTCTCCCATGAAATGATTTGACAAAATAGGTTCAATTACATTTTCATTTAATACTTTAGTATCTGCCATTCCTTCAAAGTAAAGGATGCAACATTTAACAGAGGGAGAATAATTGTTTTGAAATTTTCTTGTAATAAAGGTAAAATCGTTGCGAAAAATTTGGTTAAATACTGAAATATTATCTTCTAAGGAGGTAGTTAATAAAATATCTGAAGAGCAACTATTATACATAAAATCACCATTAATATTATTAACATTTTAATGAAATATAATCATTATTTTACATATTATCATGTTGAATTTTTTGTGAATATCAATGAATATAAAGATTAGATACTCATAAAAGCTAAAAAAATACTGTACTATCGATAGTCAGCCAATTCGGTGTGTTTTTTGAAGGTCATTGTCTTTATTACAAAAAAGTAATATAATATCTGCTGGAAGACGTATATATAGGTAAAATTATAAGACTTATAGTGATTGGTGTCATTGAGGGGTGATGTTGGCATGAATATACTAGTTACATTAAATTCTAACTATATTACTCCATTAAAAGTAATGCTTAAATCACTTTTTTTAAGCAATGAAAAAGAAAAATTCACCGTTTATATTATGCATTCCAGTCTTAAAGCTGAGGAGCTTGATGATTTAAAAGAATTTATAACCATGCATAATAGCCACATGGAAGTTATATATATTGAGGATTATTTTTTCGAAAATGCTCCAGTGCTTCTTCACTATACGAAAGAGATGTATTATCGGCTTCTGGCATTTAAATTTTTACCACAGGACATTGATCGTATTTTATATTTAGATCCTGATATTTTGATTATTAATCCGATCAGAGCACTGTATGAGACAGATCTTAATGGATATTTGTATGCTGCAGCATATCATGATAAGATTTCCATAAAAGAAATTAATAAGATCAGATTAAACCCTTATGATATTGAAGCATACTACAATTCAGGAGTATTATTAATGAATCTAGAGTATCAAAGACAGTATATTGATGAGAATATTATTTACCAATTTGTAGAAAAAAATCGTTCTAAGCTGATTATGCCGGATCAGGATATTTTAAATGCTTTATATTCAAAGAAAATAAAAAGCCTGGACGAGAAACTATATAATTATGATGCGAGATTTTACAGGTATTATAAAATTATGAGTGGTGGCATGTGTGATATGGATTATATTATAAAAAATACAGTGATTCTTCATTTTTGCGGGAAGAAAAAGCCATGGACTAAAAATTATAGTGGAAAATTTCACTCTTTATATAAACATTATGAAAAATTAGCATTATGTTAAGCTGAATGCCAAAAGATTTTAGCAAGAGAAGAATAATTTAATAATTTAAAAAACATTATTTTGTAAAATATAAAAAAGCTTTCAACTGTAGTTGAAAGCTTTTTTAGTTTTATAGGCAATAGGAAAATTAAGCAGTATTATATTAGAAGCATTGGAAGCTGGAAATGTTATTCAGATCTGTTCCAAAATACGTCCATCGGAATCTGTCCCATCTCCATCCAGCTACAGATCTTCTTCCTACAAAGGTAAGCCATGCCCAGAAGCTTCTGCCATCTCTAAGCCAGAGGTATACATATTGATATGTGCATGGACGAATTGCTCCAGGATCAATATTGAGTAAACCAGGTGATGTAGGAGATGCCTGTGGTTCAAAAGATGGAGGCGCTCCTGTTGGTGGTCCTGATGGAGAACCAGATGGCGTAAAATCCGAAGGTTGTTCAAAGGGGGGCATTTGAGGGAAACCGGGCTGTTGAAAAAATGGAGGTCTCCCAGGACCTGGAGAGGTTTGATCAAAAGGTGGTCTGGGTCTTTGGGGGCGAGGTCGTTGTCTGGTGTTTGTATCGTCATAATAATTATAATAATTCATAACATCACTCCTTTTACATTTTACTGCATTATATTCTCTGCAATGTAAAAATGCGACAATATATTGAGATATTCCTTATAAATAGTTGAAATTTATTTTATCCTGCAATAAAATGGAGTAAATGGGTATAGAAATAAAAGGATTACAGTGGTACAACCAGTTATAAAGATGAATAATCATTGTCGATGTGGAAAATACTACTTGTATGAGAAGAAGATTTGTTGTATATGGCTTAATCGGATGGTGCATGGAGATTATTTGGACAGGACTTCAATCTTTACTGCAAAGGGATGTAAAACTTGTAGGAAAAACTTCCATCTGGATGTTCCCGATTTATGGACTGACGGTTTTTTTGGAACCTCTTTGTGTAAAGCTTAAGCAGCGGCATATAGCATTTAGAGGAGGTGTGTACACGGTTTGCATTTTTATCATTGAATATGCTACTGGTTCGCTGCTGAAAAAATTATTAGGAGTATGTCCTTGGGATTATGGGAAAAGACGTTTTTCTGTAAAAGGTTTGATTCGGTTAGATTATGCACCGGCGTGGTTTGTAGCTGGCTTGATTTTTGAAAGTTTGTATCACTTTCTTGTAAAATCCGGTATACATGAATCAAAAAGCTCATTCAGCTAAAATGGATGAGTTTTTATGTTGTTTAAATCATTTTAAAATTTGATTGGAGTGGAGATTGATGAAAGAAATCGTATTAGCTGGAGGATGTTTTTGGGGTGTTGAAGAGTATTTTTCTAGAATTCCAGGAGTGGTTGAGACAAAGGTGGGTTATGCCAATGGAACAGTTCCAAATCCTACTTACGAACAAGTTAAAACATCCACAACCGGTCATGCAGAATCCGTTTATATTCAATATGATGAGCATAAAATTAATCTTGAAGAAATTTTAGAGAAATACTGGGAAATTATTGATCCTACGCTTCTGAATCGACAAGGTCCTGATATAGGATCACAATATAGAACAGGTATATTTTTTATCCATCCGGATGATGAGGAAATCATAAAAAAATCAAAAAATGAAGAACAGAAAAAATATGATCAACCCATTGTAACGGAAATAAAGCCTTTGAAGTCATTCTACCCGGCAGAGGAGTATCATCAAAAGTATTTAAAAAAGAATTCAAATGGGTATTGCCATATTAAATTGTAAAATTGAAAGATTTTTTGTGTAGCTTGCAATTTTCATAAAAGAGTGTTAGAATTTAATTCCAATGAATGACTTCATTACTATAGGAGGTATAATAATGAGTGATAAGATAAGAGTTGGAATTGTTGGTTATGGCAATTTAGGACGGGGAGTAGAGTCTGCATTAAAGCAAAATCCAGATATGGAGTTAAAAGCGATTTTTACAAGGAGAAATCCTAAGGACATAGTTCTTAAAGATGCCAATATTCAGGCACTACATATAAATGATATAGAAAAATATAAGGATGAAATAGATGTAATGATTTTATGTGGCGGTTCTGCTACGGATTTACCAGAGCAAAGTCCGGCTATTGCGAGATGGTTTAATATAGTAGATAGTTTTGACACCCATGCAAAAATTCCAGAACATTTTGCAGCAGTAGATCAGGCAGCTAAAGAAGGAAGTAAAGTTGGTGCAATATCTGTTGGGTGGGATCCAGGTTTATTCTCAATGAATCGTGTTTTAGCTGAAGCTGTTTTGCCAGAAGGAAAACATTATACCTTTTGGGGAAGAGGTGTTAGTCAAGGACATTCCGATGCTATCAGACGTATTAAAGGTGTAAAAAATGCTGTTCAGTATACTATTCCGATAGAAGAAGCAATTGAGAAAGTACGTTCAGGCTTCAATCCAGATTTGACTGTAAGAGAAAAGCATATCAGAGAATGCTATGTTGTAGCTGAAGAAAATGCTGATAAGAAAGCTATTGAAAACGAAATTAAATCAATGCCAAATTATTTTGCGGATTACGATACAATAGTTCATTTTGTTTCTGAAGAAGAGTTGAAGCAAAATCATTCTGCAATGCCTCATGGAGGTTTTGTGATAAGAAGTGGAAAGACAGGGGATGGAAACATCAATCATATCATAGAATTTTCATTGAAATTAGACAGTAATCCAGAATTTACTGGTAGTGTTTTAGTGGCTTATGCCCGTGCAGTATACAGATTAAATAAAGAAGGACAAAGTGGAGCAATGACAGTTTTCGATATTCCTTTGGCCTATTTGTCACCAAAATCAGGAGAAGAATTAAGAAAAGAATTGCTTTAAACAAAAAAACCCGCATTATTTTATGCGGGTCTTTTGACGTAAAAACGTAAATAATACATTTCAAAAAAGTTTTTTATAATGCTATACAGCATTATGAACGAAGGATACTATGCGATCAATAGGAATATCGGTTACAGAACCTACTGTGTATACGGGATATCCATTCCATCCTCCTGCTGTAATTGCTCCATTTTCGCTGGCAGGAAGAATAGGACCAGGTCCATAACTGTCACCGTATCCATATCCAGTTGAACATCCGCAACCATATCCAGCACCGCCAATACCATAATCCCATGGACCTACATTAAATCCTGTACATGCATTTCCTAAAGAACATCCTGGAGGGGGACCTATTCTGGTAATAAGACGAACAAAGCAGTTGTTAACGGATAAAATGACTCCAGTAAAACCAGCACCGGACTGTCCTCCACTACTTGTGAAAATAGTTACTGTTTCGCCGATATAGTTTGCAAGCAATGCTGCAAAATTTCCTCCTGTAAATACTCCAGCCCCAATACCATCTGGCATAATTATTTCCTCCTTTTTAAGGTTGAATTTTTAATTTATCTACTCTATATAATATTCATTTGGCCAGAAAGTGTGTTGGTATGAGCCAGTACATTTTTAATCAGAGAAAAATACAAGTTAATCTTTATTATATAATAAAATTGGCAGCCTAAAAGGCTGCCGATTTTTAATATTCGAATGATATTTTTTTGTCTTCATTTATTTTTATATACACGTGATTTGATTCCTTTATTTTTCCACAAAGGAATAGCTCTGCAAGTTCATCTTCTATAAGCTTTTGAATCGTTCTTCTTAAAGGACGAGCGCCGTATTTGGGGTCATACCCTTTTTCTAAAATTAAATCTTTAACTTCATCATCAATATGCAGAGTTATATTTTTTTCTCTTGCTTCGCTGATCACTTCTTTAAGCATTAAGTCTACGATTTGCTTGAGTTCTTCTTTGCTTAACTCTGTGAATACAATGATTTCATCAATTCGATTGAGAAATTCAGGGCGGAATATTTCTTTTAATGCATCATGAACTTTACTTTCCAATGCGGTATAATTATTTCTTTCAAAGCCGATTCCGTGAGCTTTTAAGCTGGTTCCTGCATTGGAGGTCATGATAATGACCGTATTTTCAAAATGGACAGTACGTCCATGGCTATCAGTTAGTCGCCCGTCTTCCAGTATTTGCAGAAGCATGTTAAATACATCCGGATGGGCTTTTTCAATTTCATCCAATAATATTACGGAATAAGGTTGTCTTCTTATTTTTTCAGTGAGCTGTCCACCTTCCTCATATCCAATATATCCCGGAGGAGAACCGATTAATTTGGACACAGTATGTTTTTCCATATATTCGGACATATCAATGCGTATTAATGCTTCTTCACTTCCAAATAGTTCTACTGCAAGGGTTTTTACCAATTCGGTTTTTCCAACTCCTGTTGGCCCAACGAATATGAAAGAAGAAGGTTTATTTATTTTTTTGAAACCAGAACGATTTCTCCTGATTGTTTTTGACACACTAACTACAGCTTTGTGTTGGCCGATGACACGTCTGTGAAGGCGATTTTCCAGATTTAAAAGTTTTTCTGCTTCTATTTCAGTAATTTTTTGAACCGGAATTTTTGTCCAGGCTTCTATAATAGAAGCAACATCATCTACAGTGATTGAGACGTTATTACTTTGATTTTCCAGTTGCGCTATTCTCTCCTGTAATCTGCATTCTTCCATTTTATATTCGGCTGCTTTTTCATAATCATCTCTAAAAGCCGCTTCTTCTTTCTTAGCTTGCACAGAACTTAATTCTTCTTTTAAAGCTTCTAATTCAACTAATCCTTGATTTTTGAGGTTTGCTCTTGAGCCCGCTTCGTCTATTACATCAATGGCTTTATCAGGCAAAAATCGATCAGTAATATATCTTTTGGATAATTTAACCGCTTCTTCAATGACTTCATCCGATATCGATACTTTATGATAGTTTTCGTAATAATCTTTTATACCTTTAATAATTTCTATGGTTTCTTCAACGGAAGGTTCATCTACAATAACTGGTTGAAAACGTCTTTCTAAAGCTGCATCCTTTTCGATGTGTTTTCGATATTCGTCCAGAGTTGTTGCACCAATAACTTGAATTTCTCCTCTTGCAAGGGCTGGTTTTAAAATGTTAGCTGCATTCATTGCACCACCTTCGGCAGTGCCTGCACCAATGATATTATGAAGTTCGTCAATTACTAAAATGACATTTCCGCATTCCTTTGCTTCTTTGATAATTGCCTGCATTCTCCCTTCAAATTGTCCTCTGAACTGCGTTCCTGCAACAATAGCGGTTAAATCAAGAAGATATATTTCGGTATTATATAATTTAAGCGGGACTTGTTTTTCGGCAATTCTTACGGCCAAACCTTCTGCAATGGCTGTCTTACCTACACCAGGTTCCCCAATGAGAACAGGATTATTTTTAGTTCGGCGATTAAGAATCTGAATGACCCTGTCTATTTCTCGATATCTTCCAATAATTCGATCCACTTCATGTTTTTTAGCCTTATCTGTCAGATTAATTCCATAGAGATCTAAATACTTTTTCTTCTTTTTCTTCTTCTCTTTAGGATTTTCATCTACATGGGAGGATGATGCATTAGATGTATCTGAATTTGAATCCGAAGGTTGATATTGTTTATCTTGTGCCCCTTTTAATCCTGAAAATGCATTATTAAGAAAACTTATAAATGGGTTCTGCTCATGATCAAGCTCCCCGATATCTAATTGATCCAGATTTATATCTTCGAATAAGCTGCCCATTTGCTCATTTAGATTTTCAATATCCTCAGAAGAGAGACCTGTTTGTTGTAAAATCTGATTAAGAGGTCCGATGCCTTGCTTTTTTGCACAGGGCATGCATAATCCTATCATTTCTTGTTTGCCATTTATAATTTTAGGCATAAATATTACCGCAACATTTTTTTTACATATAGAACATTTTGACATTCATAACCACTCCATATCCCATTGTCTAAAATAATTTGAGCTTCCAATAGTATATCATTATTTTAAATATTAAGGTAGGAGAGAAATTAATCTAAAGGATTAAATAATCAATAAAAATAAGCATTTGAGTAATTCATTATAGATTTTTTGCAAAAAATGTTATATTATATTTATATCGCATAATTACAAAAAAAGTAAATAATTACAGTTAATACATATAAGAACGGTGGTTATATGTATATTAATGAAGAGTGTATTGACATAATTAAAAAGCAAAGAAAAGAATATTTTTCAGCATTGATATTTGTAATTGCTCTTCTAAGTTTTATATTCAGATTTATTTCTAATTATACAATAAGCAATGCTATGATGGAATCGGATTATACATTGGAGATCAGGGGACTTAGCTTAAAGTATCTATTAATTTCAGTAGCGGGTGAAATGTATGATGTAAATGTCAGGATAAAAGAGGATCAGGCTTCATTGTATAAATTTTATGGTGATGATCTGTATAATCATTATAAATGGATTCAAAAGACTTATTTAGATATGGACGACGAAATGAAAACTTATTTAAATACGATATATTCAGATGGGACCAATGAAGGGAAGTTGATCTATATTGTTGCAGAACTTGGCGATGAAGCGGGAATTCATCAAATCAATTCCAGAATCCAATCCAGTACATTGCCAATAGAAATTAAAAAAGCATCACAAAAGTTTTATCCGTATTTTTATGAAAATTATTTAAAAGATTATATAGTTTTGAAACGAAATACATACAATGATTACTTTGCTGAACTTAATCAAAAAATTCAAAAGGAGCAATTTGATTTGTTAGGGTTTATAGAAAGAATTTCGGGAATTAAATACGACAGACGGTACAAACCTGTATTATATTATACGCTGCGACCTGGAAATGCATGGGGTTTCCCCTATAAGGATTTGTATATAGCACTTATTCCTTTTAAGAAAAATGAATATGAAGATTTTTTTTATATTTTGTATCATGAATATTCCCATAAAATCTTTAAAACCATAACCCATACCAATGAATTTAAGAATCTAACAGAGGAATTAAAAAGTAATTCAACTATATATGATGCCTGGAATAATAATTATTATAACCAATTTTACACATGGGAGGCATGGTGTGAAGATATCCTGGTAGAAGGTTTTGCAATGTATTTGGATTATAAGGCAAAAGGGAATAGGGCAAAGGAGATTAAGTCAATCAGGCCTTATGATCATGAATACTTTGAGTATTTGGTTCAAAAGCAATTTGATTCTAGAACAATGAATTTAAAATCGATTACGATTCAGTTTTTAGAAGAAATAGTCCCCAAAAAGCAATTATCCTCCTAAAGTAATATCTTGATCTTGATACCATGCTAAAGCTTCATATAAATGATCTTTTTTAAAATCCGGCCATAAATCGTCTATGACATAAAAATCTGCATACACCGACTGAATTGGCAGAAATCCGCTTAAACGACGTCTTCCTCCCCAACGGATAATAAGGTCTATTCGGGGAATGGATTTTGAAGCGTTTGAGGACAAATCCCACTGCCATCCGTAATTTACCAGAAAATTTATATTCACTAGTCCTTTTCCAAATTGAACTCTTTTATTGGCAAAGGGAAGTAACTCTTTTGGAAAAAGAGGAGAATTTGCGTTTCCAATTACCAGCAAATTAGCGTCTTTATGAGCCAATTTCATTACTGCCTCTACACAAGCACTCTGGAATGCTTTGGTTTGAATGGCAGGACGTTTCGTATTGTCTTGGGTATAGCCATAGAAAGTCATTTCCTGAATTCCATAATCTATACACAGCTTATAAAGTTCCAGTCCTGGATTAATTCCGTAGCGATATCCTTCATGTTTCTCTTTATTATGGGCCTGGGCCCATCTACGATTTCCGTCAGGAATAATGCCAATATGTTTAGGTAATCTTTTGAAAGTAAATTTTTCCATTTTTTCACTTCTTTCTTGAGAGGAAATTTTAAGATGATGTGTTGGATATATTTTTATTTTAATATTTGCCAAGAAATGAGAGGATTATTCTTATCTTTTTGAATAAGTGAAGATTCAGCAAGAAAGTGTTTCGTTAGGGACATGCTCACGCCGAGCACAGTTGGCAAATTTGATAAAATGCAATACGCGTGAGTATATATCAGGAGATCTTTAAGGATTTCCTGCGCAAAAAAATGAACCTTCGAATGGAAGGTTCATACGATGTATTAATTGTTTTCTTCGGAATCTTCATCCCTAAAGTAATAACCATAACCAGGATAGTAATTATATCCGGGGGTATATCCGGGAACATATCCATAACCGGGACCGTAACTGTAACCAGGATAATATCCGTAGCCAGGACCATAATTAAAACCAGGCCAATAGCCAGGACTGTATCCATAGCCGGGTCTCCCGTAACCAGGATAATAGCCTATTCTGCGTCGTCTGCTTACATATCGATCCATCGAATCCCTCCTTTAGTAATTTATAATATAGCTTATTCAATAGATTTCTAAAATGTGACAAATTTCGATCATCAGCCATTTGACATGGGTATATTTGAATGATAAAATTAAACTCTCTAAAAGATATCAAATGGGAATACGGGGGAGTATATAAATGTATATCCATAAAGATATAAAAGCTCAGACCAAGCAAGCATTTTATGAACAGTTGTTTTTACAGTTTAGTGGATTGATTGATGGAGAAACTGATTTTATAGCAAATTTATCCAATGCATCGGCTATTTTGTTTGATCATTTGGAAAATGTGAATTGGTCAGGTTTTTATTTATACAAAGATCATGAACTGGTTTTAGGGCCTTTTCAGGGAAAGCCGGCTTGTGTGCGTATTCCGATAGGTAAAGGTGTGTGCGGAACAGCAGCTAAGGAGCAAAAGAGTATTATTGTAGAAGATGTTCATAAATTTGAAGGGCATATTGCCTGTGATGAAGCTACTGCATCAGAAATCGTAATACCTATGATTAAAGACGAAAAGTTTTTGGGGGTATTGGATATCGATAGTCCTGTAAAAGCAAGATTTTCAGAAGAAGATGAACATTATCTTAGTAAATTCGTAGCAATACTATTAAAGGGGTCTAATGTTTAAATGAAGAAAAAAGCAGACTAGAGAAAAGTCTGCTTTTTTGTTTTAAATCCCATTTAAATGGACATAATCTATGTGAAAGTAAAGGAACGGAGGGAAAACTTTGAAATCACTAGGATTATGTATCGGTTCTTCAAGTGTTGGTTATGTCTTACTGGAAAAAGACGGAGACTGTATTAATATTTTAGAACAGAATTTAATACCTCATGAAGGAAATCCCCGCCATATCATTAAGCAAATTATGCGTTCAGATACATTAAGATCTTCTGATCAAATCGCTGTTACAGGAAGAAAATTTAGAAATTTGCTGGATGCATCGTCTATTTCAGAACCTGAAGCGATTGAATATGCTTATAGATATATTTCAAACCAAAACCTGGATTTAAAAGATTCTAATGTGGTCATCAGTGCCGGAGGAGAAACATTTTTAGCTTACGAATTAGACAGGAATGGAAAAATAATTAATGTACATACAGGGAATAAATGTGCTTCGGGTACGGGAGAATTTTTTTTGCAGCAGCTCAAGAGAATGAATATTGATGTAGAGGATACCGTATCACGAGCAAATTTAAATGCCCCTTACAAAGTTGCAGGGAGATGTTCTGTATTCTGTAAAAGTGATTGTACCCATGCATTAAACAAGGGAATTGAAAAGTCAAAAGTAGTTGCCGGATTGTCTAAAATGATGGCGGACAAGATTATTGAGCTGCTTAAAAAAACTTCATATAACAAGGTTTTACTAATTGGAGGAACGTCTCAGAATATTACGATGCTTCATTATTTAAAAGAGAAAATACCTCTTTTGATTGTACCGGACTATGCCAGAACCTTTGAAGCACTTGGAGCTGCCTTATGGGGATTGGAACATGATACCAAACGTTTAAACATGGATCAAGATTGGTTTTGCCGTCATCAAAGCTCCTTTTCATTTCTTCCTCAGTTAAAAAAGTATGAAGATAAAGTTATTTTTAAGAATATGAGCATTGAAGAAGCAAAACCAAATGATCGCTGCATTGTAGGCTTGGATGTAGGCTCCACCACTACTAAGGCTGTTGTCATGCGTGAAGAAGACAATGTCATACTTGCATCTTGTTATCTTCGTACCAATGGTGATCCAGTCAAAGCCGCAAGACAGTGCTATGAAAATCTTAAGAAGCAAATACCTTGCAATATTGAAATTATAGGTTTGGGCGTAACTGGTTCTGGTAGACAGATTGCTGCGCTTCATGCACTTACCCCCGCAGTAGTTAATGAAATTATTGCCCATGCCAATGGAGCCGTCTATTTTGACCCAGAAGTTGATACTATTTTTGAAATAGGAGGACAGGATGCAAAATATACTTATATTACCAATGGTGTTCCCTCCGACTATGCAATGAATGAAGCTTGTTCGGCCGGAACAGGATCATTTCTGGAAGAAGCTGCGAGGGAGTCCTTATACATCGATACAACTGAAATTGAAGAAATTGCACTCAAAAGTGAAAATCCACCTAATTTTAGCGATCAGTGTGCGGCATTTATTAGCAGCGATATCAAAAGTGCAATACAAGAAGGAATTGATGTAAAAGATATCGCAGCAGGGCTAGTATACTCTGTATGTATGAACTATATCAATCGTGTAAAAGGAAATAGAGCAGTTGGAAATAAAATCTTCATGCAGGGTGGAGTATGCTACAATAAAGCTGTTCCTATAGCAATGGCGGCATTAACAGGAAAAACGATTATCGTTCCTCCACATCCTGGATTAATAGGGGCTTTTGGTGTTGCATTGAATGTAAAAGAAAAATTGCGTTTAAATCTTATAGAGCCTATGCATTTTGATTTAGACGAATTATCAAAGCGGGAAGTTGTGTATAAGGAACCCTTTGTGTGTGCCGGCGGGAAAGAAAAGTGTGACAGGAAATGTCATATTCAGAGAATTCAAATTCAAAATAAGGTCTATCCTTTTGGCGGTGCCTGCAACAAATATTACAATATAAGTTATGAGCAAAATGATCAGGATGTCAGTCAGATGGATTTGGTTCATTTAAGGGAAAAATTGATCTTCGAGAAATATAGTGTGCAAAGAGGTATCAGGATTGCATCGTATCAAAATAAGACTGTAGGAATTCCCAGGTCTCTCTTATGCAATACCTTTTTTCCTCTTTATTATCAATTTTTTTATGGACTTGGATTTGATGTGATATGCAGCGATGCAATGGATCAAGAAAGCATAGAGAGAAAAGGTGCTGCTTTTTGCTATCCAGTTGAAGTATCTCATGGATCAATGGGCAATTTGATCAAGAAGAATCCGGATATTTACTTTTTACCCCATGTAAAATCTGTGGAAGTTAAAAACGGAATGCCTGCCAGCGTTACTTGCCCTCTCGTTCAGGGAGAACCTTATTATATAAAATCTACTTTTAATGAATTAAGGAATAAAATTGTTTTAAGTCCAGTCTTAGACTTTGCCAAAGGTTATGAATATATAAAAAACACATTTGTAAAAATGTGTAAACAGCTTAATATAGATCCAAACAGTGCTAGAGCAGCATTTGAACTTGGAATACAGGCCCAAAAAGATTTCTATCATGAATGTAAAGAATTAGGGAAGCGTTTTTTAAAGCAAATTGAAGAAGATAGTAATTGTGTGGGATTTGTGCTGTTTGGACGTCCTTATAATGCCTTTACGCAATGGACGAATATGGGTATACCTCATAAATTCGCTACAAGAAATTATTCTATTATCCCATATGATTTTCTTCCTATTGATGAAGAAGAAAGTGAAGAAAATATGTATTGGGCAATGGGCCAACTGATCTTAAAAGGAGCACGGAAAGTGCAAAAGCATCCTCAATTATTCGGCGTATATATTACCAATTTTAGTTGTGGACCGGATTCTTTTTTAACCGGCTATTTCAGAAATATTATGGGGAAAAAACCTTCCCTTACATTGGAACTGGACAGTCATACAGCAGACGCCGGAATTGATACACGTATAGAGGCTTTTATTGATGTAGTAAAAAGTTATAAGCAACTGGAAAAGCAAAATTCAGAAGAACTTAAGAAAGAATTCAGACCTGCTTCTTTAGAAAAAAGAAGTGGAACTGTATGGGTTATTGATTCTAATGGAGACCAACACCCATTGAAGGATGAGAAGGTGCATATTATTATCCCTTCTATGGGAGGTATTGGATCGGAACTTTTAGCTGCAACTTTCAGGCATGTAGGAATACGAGCTTCAGCTCTTCCAGAACCCGGAGAAGAAGAGTTAAAGATAGGAAGGAGTTATTCTTCCTGCAAGGAATGCCTGCCTTTGCAGTTGACTATTGGAAGTTTAATGCGATATTTAAATGAAAGAAAATTCAAAGACGAAGTTTTGGTATATTTTATGCCTAAGACATCTGGTCCTTGTCGATTTGGACAATATAGCGTCTTAATCAAAAAGCTGATTTTAAAATTACAACTGGAAAATGTAGCCGTTATTTCCTTAACATCTGAAAACGGCTATGCTGGTTTTGGAATAGACTCCTTGCTTCGGGCATGGCACTCAGTAATCATATCAGATGTATTAGAAGAAATAAGAAGTGCAGTTCTGGTATTGGCAAAAGATCAGAAAAAAGGTATGGAAGTCTTTGAAGAAGTATGCAACATGTTGATTAGTAGTGTAGAAAAGGATTCTTGGAGAGAATTAAAAAATACTTTGGAAATTTGTGCAGAAAAATTAAAATCCATCGAGATCAAAATGCCAATAGAACAGGCAGCAAAGATTGCTTTGGTTGGGGAGATCTATGTCAGACAGGATAATTTCTCGAGAAAGAATCTTGTAGAGAATTTGGCAAAGAAAAATATTATTGTTAAAACAGCCCCCATAGCAGAATGGATGTATTATTGCGACTATATTCAAAAGTATCGATATAATCTCAATTCCACTGTAAAGGACAGGATTTCTGTATATATTCAAGGTTTTTTCAAAAATCAGTATGAAAAAATTATAAAACAAATTTTTGCTAAATCAGGGTTCTATGAGTATAGAATGGTTAATGTTGAAAAAATCATATCCAATGTAAAAGATTTAATTTCTCCCAGATTAACCGGTGAAGCCATTTTAACGATAGGATCGGCAATTACAGAAATAGTGGACGAAGTGTCCGGAGTGATTTCAATAGGTCCTTTTGGATGTATGCCCAGTAGAATTGCAGAAGCGATTATTAGTGAGAAAATCAACGAACACAAATTAGTTATAGCATCAGATCGCAACTTGATAGAAAAAGTTATGGAGAAGTATCCGGCTCTTCCGTTTTTATCCATAGAAACTGACGGCAGTGTTTTCCCACAAATCATTGAAGCTAGGCTTGAGACCTTTTGCCTGCAAGTTGAACGATTGCACAGTACTGTATTAAAAATTCGCAAAGAAGTTCATGAAGTGGTTTAATTTAAGTCGCCTTTATTATCGTATTTGTGATAATAAAGGCGATTACTTTTTATTAAAATTTAAGATGAATGATGGAGTTATTAATGGAGAAAATAGTGAATAGCATCAATAATTTCTTTTGATTGCGACAATAGTCGATTGTATGATACAATATCCTTTAGTCATAACATAATTTAGCTAAATAAGAAAGTGGGAAAGAAAAGTGAGTCAGCAAAGAAATGATATAAGAAATATAGCGATTATTGCACACGTAGATCATGGTAAAACCACATTGGTGGATGAACTTTTAAAACAAAGTGGTATATTTCGGGCTAACCAGGAAGTAAAAGATAGAGTTATGGATTCCAATGACTTGGAAAGAGAAAGAGGTATTACAATTTTATCTAAAAATACAGCAGTTTATTATAAGGATGTTAAGATCAATATTGTTGATACACCTGGACATGCAGATTTTGGAGGAGAAGTAGAACGAGTTCTTAAAATGGTCAACGGCGTTATTCTTGTTGTGGATGCATTTGAAGGACCAATGCCGCAAACTAAATTCGTTTTAAAGAAAGCATTAGATCTTGAATTACCTGTCATTGTATGTATTAATAAAATTGACAGACCAGAAGCAAGACCTGAAGAAGTGATTGATGAAGTATTAGAGTTATTTATTGAATTAGAGGCAGATGAAAGTCAGCTGGATTGTCCTTTTGTATTTGCGTCAGCTAAAAATGGTACGGCTTCTTTAGACAGCTCTGTTCAGGGGGAAAATATGCAGGCCCTTTTTGAAACAATTGTAGAATATATACCTGCACCGGTTGGCAGCCCTGATGATCCTTTGCAACTACTTATATCCACAATTGATTATAATGAGTATGTTGGCCGAATAGGTATTGGTAAAGTTGAAAGAGGAACGATTAAAGTCAATCAAGAGGTCGTTATAGTTAATGCATTGGATGAAAGTAAAAATCAAAAGGTAAAAATCACAAAGATTTATCAGTTTGAGGGATTACAAAGAGTTCCTGTTGAAAGTGCTTCAGTAGGTGATATTGTTGCTGTTTCAGGCATAGAAGGTATTCATATTGGAGACACGGTTTGTGACGTACAATATCCAGAACCTGTTCCTTTTGTTAAAATATCCGAGCCGACTTTAGCTATGACTTTTTCAGTTAATGATAGTCCTTTTGCAGGGCAGGAAGGTAAATTTGTTACTTCCAGAAATTTAAGAGATCGATTATTTAAAGAGCTTCAAACGGATGTAAGTTTAAGAGTAGAAGAAACGGATTCCACAGATTCTTTTAAAGTATCCGGAAGAGGAGAATTACATTTATCTATTTTGATTGAAACCATGAGAAGAGAAGGCTACGAGTTTCAGGTGTCCAAGCCTGAAGTTTTATACAAAGATGTGGATGGAAAACGTTATGAGCCCATGGAAAAAGCAACAATTGATGTTCCGGAAGAATTTGTTGGAGCAGTTATGGAAAAGTTGGGAAGAAGAAAAGGAGAACTGATTAACATGACATCCTCAAAGGGTGGTTATACCCGTTTGGAATTTTCTATTCCTTCAAGAGGATTGATTGGTTATCGTTCTGAATTCCTTACAGATACGAAGGGTAATGGTATTTTAAATACAATTTTTGATGGATATGCACCGTATAAAGGGGACATAGAAAGAAGAACGCAAGGGTCTCTTATAGCCTTTGAATCAGGAGAAGCTGTGACTTATGGGCTTTATAATGCACAGGAAAGAGGCGTTTTGTTTATTCAACCGGGGACAAAAGTATATGAAGGTATGGTTGTAGGGCAAAACCCAAAAGGTGAAGACATTGAAGTGAATGTTTGCAAGAAAAAACATGTAACGAATATGCGCTCATCTACTGCTGACGAAGCCTTAAGATTATCTCCGCCCAAAATTATGAGTTTAGAAGAATGTCTTGAATTCATTGAAGATGATGAGCTTTTGGAAGTAACACCTTTAAGTTTGAGAATTAGAAAAAGAATTTTAAATAGTGGAGAACGACAAAGAGCAAAAAGAAGGAAACAGTAAATAGTGAATATGTTGAGGTGTAGCATATGAAGAAAAAGAATGCCGGGGGGGCATTGGTTAAACAGGCCGCTATTTTGGCTGCTGCCAGTTTAATTGTACGAGTGATTGGACTCATTTATCGCTGGCCATTGACAAATATGATTGGTGACGATGGCAACGGTCTCTATGGCATAGCCTTTAATATCTATCTTTTATTTTTTATCATTTCGTCTTCTGGATTGCCTGCTTCAATTTCTAAAATGGTATCAGAAAGAATAGCATTAAAACAGTATAAAAATGCCCATAAAGTATTTAAAGTATCTTTATTACTGGCGTCCGTATCAGGTTTGATATGTTCTTTAATTCTATGGTTCGGAGCAAAGCCTATTGCAAAATTCATGGACAATACACGAATCGTGTATAGTATGATGGCTTTGGCACCAACATTATTAATTGTTGCACTTATGAGTGCTTTTAGAGGGTACTATCAGGGTATGAATACGATGGTGCCAACGGCAATTTCTCAGATTATAGAACAGGTGTTTAATGCAGTATTTAGTATTATCTTGGCAGGTTTTTTACTGAAATATGGTGTCGAATATGGTGCGGCCGGAGGTACGATGGGGACAGGAATCGGGGCACTGATGGGCTTGCTATTTCTTGTCTTTGTTTATATATTGGCACGTCCCAGGATCATGAAAAGAGTGAATAGGCAAAACGATGATGAAGTGAATGAGTCGTCTGTGAGTATATTAAAAACGCTTCTTTTGACGTCTGTTCCAATCATTATCGGAAGCACTATTTTTAGTTTCACCAATTTAGTTGATGTAAAAATGGTAATGTCGATTCTACAGTCCATTGGTATGACAGAACTAGAGGCCAATGAACTTTACGGGCAGTTATCAGGAAAATATGTTACTTTGACCAATCTCCCTATCTCTATTTCAACTGCATTGGCTACTGCCATTGTTCCCAGTATAGCAGCATCCGTAGCTTTAAAAGAAAAAAAGGTAGTCATGAATAAAGTTAATCTTGCAATGAGAGTGGCAATGATGCTGGCGGCACCTTCAGCTGTTGGTCTGTTTGTTTTGGGTGATCCCATACTAAAAATGTTATTTCCTAAATATCCTGCAGGGGGAGATCTTCTTAGATTAGGTGCCCTGGCAGTTATTTTTCAATCGTTAGTTCAAGTGGCAACAGCCATTTTGCAGGGTATTGGCAAGCCAAATATACCAGCAATGAATGCTGGTGTAGGGGTTATAATAAAGATCCTGCTTAACTTTTTCTTAATTTCAATACCATCAGTAAATATTAAAGGCGCAATCATTAGCACTATTGTTTGCTATATGGTCATTGCATATTTAGATATGAAAGAAGCAATTCGCCGAACAAAAGTCAACCTTGAAATAATTAATACTTTTATAAAACCTCTTGGTGCCGGAATAGGAATGGGGGTATTCTCTTTTGTGTTTTATGAGCTTATTTTATGGGGAACTGCTAATAATACAGTGTCGACTCTAGGTTCTATATTATTATCCATTATTGTATATCTTGGTATACTATTTGCCATAGGAGGCATAGGCAAAGAAGAGGTTCTTCTTTTGCCTAAAGGAGAAATTATAGCATCAAAATTGATTGAGATAGGCATTATCAGAGAATGATCAAACCAATTCGCAATGATTTGTATAATTCCGTAAAAAATGGAAATAATATTACAAAATCATTGTTTGGAGTTGGTTGTATGTTTATTCGAAAGAGAATATGGTTTTTATCTGTTTTAATATTTATAATAAGTGTAGCAGGTTTTTATATGCTTTATATGAGTTTACTGCCATCAGCAGATTTAAAAAAAGTTGATCCAAAAGACATAGTTGGAGAATATGTAAGTAACAATATTAATAATGTTATCAGCGATATAGATCAGAATATGGGACAAACAATTGAAGGAGTTCCAACCTCTCAGGCAAATGTTCCAAGAATCACCCAATCAACCCAAATGGTGTATCAGTATTATTATGAAGAAGATGGAAAAACTGTAGAAGAAATCATAGAACCACCTTATTTTTTAATTGATTTAACAAGAGATGAACTTCAAGAAAAATATTCTGACTGGCAAATCAGCTATTTTTCCAGTCAAAAAGTGATTATGAAAAAGAATATATCTTCCAAAAGTCCATATCATTTTGTTGTAGGAGAATACAACGGATACATAACTATTTTTTATAATAATGACGGAGAACTAGAAATAAAAGAGATTACAGAAACACCTATTTCCTCTCTTCCTATAGAAGAGCAAAATAAATTAAAAGCAGGTATTAAAGTTTATGGAGAAGAAGCTTTAATACGGATATTGGAAGATTACACCAGCTAGCATGAGGCAAAGGATCTCATGCTTTTTATTTTTTATACATATTTAATCCTTTTGAATTTTATCTGTAATTTAGGATACACACTTTTGAGTGTTGAACTTTGTTGGTTTTGCAGACCCTACATAGCGGGAGAGGTGTGCCTGCGAAACACTTTCTCGTTGATGAAATTTTCTGCTTCTTGATAAAGTAAGGGATATATTTTAAAATTAAGAATGATTATAATATGAAGGAGTCTCTTATATGAAAAAACCACATAAGGTATTGGTTATTGGCGGAGGTGCGGCGGGTCTTGTGGCTGCAGTTGCAGCGGGCAGAAACGGTGCCGAAGTCATAGTTTTAGAAAGAATGGACAGAGTAGGCAAAAAGATTTTGGCGACTGGAAATGGGAGATGCAATCTGACAAATATTAATATAGATCTGAAAAGGTATCACAGCTCGTATCCCAAATTTGTTAAAGGTGTTTTAAACCAATTTAATCTTCATCAGACCCTTGACTTTTTTGAACAGATGGGGATTGCCTATAAAATAGAAGATGCCGGAAAAGTATTTCCTATGTCCGAACAAGCATCCAGTGTACTTGACGTTCTTCGTTACGAATTACAACTTCTTAAAGTGCAAGAAGAATGTAATGCAGAAGTCATCAAAATTCAAAGAAAAAATAATCAATTCGTTTTATCATTGAAAGATGGAAGAAAGATCACAGGAGATAAAGTGATTCTTGCCACGGGAGGCAAATCGTCTCCTAATTTGGGCTCAAACGGAAGCGGATATGAACTGGTTATTCCCTTTGGACATAAATTAATTAGTCCCTTTCCGGCATTGGTACAGCTGGTATTGGATGCCTGGTTTTTAAAAAGACTTAAAGGAGTTAAATTCGATGGCAAGGTATCTGCTGTTGCAGATAATAATGTTTTGCAAACAGAGTTTGGAGAAGTACTTTTTACTGAGTATGGGATTTCCGGTCCTCCTATTTTACAACTTAGCAGAAAAGCTGGAGAAATACTTCATCAAAAAAAATCAAGACCTTACATTTTTATAGATGTATTTCCAGATTTATCAGAAGATCAAATCGAAAACATGATTTTAAGCAGATTCTCCTATCATCCGGAAAAGTCAATTGAATTTAGTTTTGTAGGAATGATGAATAAACGCTTAATTCCTGTCATTTTAAAAGAAGCAGGAATTGAGGATTTGAATAAATCTTGTGCTCAGATTAATGCTAAAGAAAGAAAAAATATCGTTAACATCTTGAAAAACTGGCAAATTCCTATTAAGGGAACACAATCCTGGATGCAATCTCAGGTAACGGCTGGAGGGATTGATGTTAGAGATATTGATCCGAATACAATGGAATCCAAATTAATACCTGGACTTTATTTTGCAGGTGAAATTATGGATGTAGACGGAGATTGTGGAGGTTTTAACCTGCAGTGGGCATGGTCTTCAGGATATATTGCGGGAGAAGTCGCAGCTAAAGCATGATAGATTAACAGGAAAGGAAAATACTATGATTCGATTATCAGAAATAAAATTACCTATAGACCATACAGAGGATGATATTCAAAAAGCTATAATAAAAGCTTTGAAAATACTAAATAAAGATTTAATTTCATATTCGATTTATAAACAGTCTGTTGATGCAAGAAAAGAAGAACTTTATTTTGTATATACAATAGATGTAAAGGTTAAAGAAGAGAAAAAGATCTTAAAGAAGAGTACGCAAAAAATAAGCATAGCACCGGACTTAGAATATAAATATGTTAGTACAGGAGTGAGCAAATTGACTTATCGCCCTATTGTTGTTGGAAGCGGTCCTGCAGGATTATTTGCGGCTCTTATTTTGGCACAAATGGGTTATGCACCTATTGTCTTAGAAAGAGGGAAAAATGTAGACGATCGATCAAAAGATGTTCAAAGGTTTTGGAAAGAGCGTAAATTACTCCCTGATTCCAATGTTCAATTTGGAGAAGGGGGAGCCGGTACATTTTCTGATGGGAAACTTACGACTCAAATAAAGGATCCACGCTGCAGAAAGGTGTTGGAAGAGTTTGTTAAGTCAGGAGCTCCTCAAGAAATTATTTATAAGAGTAAACCCCATGTAGGAACTGATATTTTAAAAATCGTTGTAAAAAATATCAGAGAAAAAATCATAGAGCTTGGAGGAGAGGTTCGTTTCGAAAATAAAGTCACAGACCTTAATGTAGAAAATGGACAAATCGTGGGAGTAACCGTTAATCATAATCAATTTATTCCTTGTAATGTTGTTATTTTAGCCCTTGGACATAGCGCACGAGATACCTTTAAGATGTTATATGAAAAAGGTATGCTCATACATCAAAAACCTTTTTCCATTGGAGTCCGTATTGAACATCCACAAAAAATGATTGATCAGGTACAGTATGGAAAATATGCTGGTCATCCGAGATTAGGTGCTGCAGATTATAAGCTGGCTTACCATTGCTCAAATGGTCGTTCTGCATATACTTTTTGCATGTGTCCCGGAGGAGTGGTTGTTGGGGCAGCTTCAGAGGAAGGCTATCTTGTGACGAACGGAATGAGTGAATATAAACGAGATAAAGAAAATGCCAATAGTGCTTTGCTTGTAGGAATTCATCCGGAAGATTTTGGTGATACTCATCCACTGGCCGGCATAGAATTTCAGAGAAAATGGGAAAAAAAGGCCTTTGAAGCAGGAGGATCCAATTATTCAGCTCCCGCACAGCTGGTGAAAGATTTCTTAAGGGATATACCTTCTTCAGATCTGGGAACTGTTATGCCTTCCTATTTGCCGGGAATAAAACTGACGGATTTAAGACTTTGCCTTCCAGATTTTGTAGTGGAGACTTTAAAGGAAGCTATCCCTATGCTGGATCATAAATTAAAAGGATTTTCAATGGGAGATGCAGTCATGACAGGAGTAGAAACAAGAAGTTCGTCACCTATTCGAATAGAAAGAAGCAATGAGTATGAAAGCAATATAAAAGGTGTTTATCCGATTGGAGAAGGAGCAGGATATGCGGGAGGGATCGTTTCAGCTGCAGTGGATGGAATTAAGACAGCGGAAGTGATTGCATCCAAATTTTCTCCTCTTTATAAGATTTTTGATTAGATTAAATTTACGTTCATATATAATTATTATTTATAAATAATAAATTTTTGAAAGCAGGTAAAATACTGAGATGAAAGAAATAAAGATAAATCAACTGATTGAACTTGGCGAACATTATTATTATATCTTAAGCTTATATTTTACAAGCAAAAGAGTGATGTGTGAACTGATCACAGACGCAGAACGGTTTTATTCGCCAGATTTAAGAGACCATAAAGGTAGAGTAATTCAGGAATGGAGAAGTTCCAACAGAAAAGTGGAAGAATGTAATTTATACATAAATGGCTTACCTTATCAGTGGCAGGGAGGATTTATTCATTATATATCTTCAGATAATAATCTTTTTCTTCAAAATATAGCTTTACCTAAATGTCTGGAAGGGAAAGAACTGGTATTAGTTGAGGAAGAATATGAGCCTTTTGATTTAAAGGATGAAATCATGCAAATTCATTTTGCTGTGGAAAGAAAAGAAAGAACGATTCTCATTCAAAAAGAACTTCAATTACCTATTGCCAAGTTTTATAAACCTTATGAAATAAGCTATGAAGATCCTATAGAGCGGAAAACAAGAAAGCTATACATTCATCAGCTTTATACAGCAGACATATCCCATTTACCGCATTTAAGGCTGCGAGGGAAATTGTCGAATCAGATTCCTCTTATTGCTCAAATTGAAGTAGAAGAGGATATTGAAAAGGCAAATCTTTTTGTCAAAAAAAATACTCACGAGGATACTTTAAGTAACATCCCTCTTAAGCAAATTGAAGCCCCGGCAAAGAATCAAAAGGCAAAAAAAGGTTTTCAATATAGGAATAATTTTGTAGGTATGATCCGTTCAACAGAAGGAAAAGTTTCAGTTGTTGTCTTTTCAAGTGATGTGAAAAGAAAAATTGATAAAAAAGTAATTGTATATGATCATTGGAATAAGCCCTATGTACGATGAGAGGGGTGTTGAAATTTGTTTATTGAAGTACCAATTGATAATTTTATGGAAATACAAGGGACGTGCTATTATGTTTCATCTTTTGGATTTACCAATACACGGATTTTTTGTGATTTAATCACAGAAGATAAAAGCGAATTTACTTCGACCCCAAAAACATATAAAGAGAGTATTCTTCAATTTATGAAGAATATTGATTCCAGTATTGAATTTTATAATTTATATGTTAATGGATACCACTGTGGAATAAGAAATATTATTTTCAGACATTTTGAGCAGTCTCAAATTAAAGCGAATAAAATGTTGCAATCCATAAAAATAAAAGAATTATTGAAAAAGAATGCGTTAACTTTAATCAGAATTGATTTTGAGCCAGTGCCTGATCAATATAATTTAAAAAATATTGAAGATATACGGATTGTAAAACAAGGGAAGAAATCTAATATTTTTATTGATCAAAATGTGCAGTTGCCTATAGGCCTTTTAGAAAAACCTCTTAAAATTCGTTATAAAGACAACCATGACACGGTGGAAAGAGTTTTATATGTTACAGAGCTTTATATAAAAGATGGGAAACTGTTTGTTAAAGCAGAAGTTGAAAAAGATATTTTTGATTTTCAGGTTTTCTGTGAAAATGAATTGATGGAATCAGGTATTGAAAAAATGAGGGGGATTATTCCAGCTCAAAAAATTGAATCCGACCATTGTAAAGAAGGATACCAGCTTTTGCAGCAATGTGCAGGACGATGGAAGACAAATAACAACAATACTGCAAATTTATGTTTTTTAGCTGTCAGATCTTTTAAAAAAGATCTTATGGAACATATATTGTATAAAAGATAGAGATACTTGTCTCTATCTTTTTATGATCAGATTATAATTTTATAAAATATGGTTTTCTGTTTTTGAATAAAGTAATTTCTGAAAAACCGGCTGCTTTTATAAGCTTGTATGCTTCATCAAAATGAGAGGCTAGGTCTTTCGATGAATGGGCATCAGAACCAATGGTGATGATTTTTCCTCCTAATTCTTTATATCTTTTTAGAATTGCAAGCTGAGGATGAGCATATCCAAGTCCATACCTAAATCCTGAAGTATTGATTTCAATGCCTTTTCCTGACTCTATAATTGTTTTAAGAATAGAATCGATGACTTCTTTATAATCTTCATAGGAAAGACTTTTGTTTTTATAATTCCCATAACGATTAATATAGTCTATGTGACCATAGACATCATAGTTAAAGAAGTTCTTTACATTATATAATACACATTCAAAGTACCTAAGATATGCATTTTTTTGATCCTTATCCTTAAAAAAGTCTCCATTGTATAAATCCAATCGATCGCATACATGGGTAGAACATATAACAAAATCGAATGGATATTGGGAAAGGACTTCTTCAATTTGCTTTGCTACATGGGGTTGAAATCCTATTTCAACGCCTAAAACAACTTCTATTTGATCCTTATATTTTTCTTTTAATGCATCAAATACTTTTATATAATGATCATAATCAATCATAAAAGGAAATGCTGGATCAGGGTAGTCGTAATCAATATGATCCGTAAATGCTATTTGTTTTAAGCCCAATGTAATTGCAGTTTTTATCAGATCTTCCATTTCTGCATTGCTGTCTGTGGAAAAGGAAGAGTGAGCATGATAATCGGCATAGAACATATGATCACTTCTTTCATTTTATAGTAATTTTATAAACTAGTTTACATCAAATATTGAATAAAATAAATAGAAAACATATCAAAATATTTTATAAAAAAATCAAACAAATAGGTTTTAAAATCACAAAATAATGTTATAATATTTATGGGTGCAAGTACCCACTAAAAGAAAAAGGAGAATGATACTATGTCAGAACACGATTGCGGATGTAATCACGACCACGAACACGATCATGCTCACGATCATGATTGCGGTTGCGACCATACTCATGATGAAGGAGAAGTTATTTATTTAACACTTGATGACGATACTGAATTAAAATGTGATGTTGTAGGAACTTTTGAAGTAGACAACAAGGATTATATAGCCCTTCTTCCAGAAGGTGAAGATCAAGTTTTACTTTATGGATACAGAGAAGATGAAGAAGGACTAGAAATCTTAAACATTGACGATGATGCTGAATTTGATAGAGTATCTGAAGCATTCATGGATGAGTTTTCCGAATTTATAGATGGCGAAGACTTCGAATACTATGACGATGAAGATTTTGAAGAAGATGAAGAAGAATAATTAAAAAATGAAACGCCGAGAGAAATTCGGCGTTTCATTTATTTTAAGGACGTATAAACATTTGTGTCCAATATTTTGTTCCATTTTTGCTTTTAGCTAAGCCTACACCGATTTCAGTATAAGAAGCACTTAAGATATTGCTTCTATGTCCAGGAGAATTCATCCAGGCATTCATTACTGCAGATGCGGACTGTTGTCCTTTTGCAATATTTTCACCGGCTGATGAAAATTTAATACCGAAGTTTTCCATCATATTAAATGGTGAGCCATATGTGGGTGATTGATGAGAAAAGTAGTTTTTATTGATCATATCCTGAGATTTCATTCTTGCTACTCTGGAGAGTTCCCAGTTAGCTTTCAGAGCAGGAAGACCTTGTTTAGCTCTTTCCGCATTTACTAATCGAATGACTTCATTTTCTTCTGCCTTTATATCATCAATATTTGGAATAGTGATTTTTTGATTAGGATAAATAAGTGCTGGATTTTTAATCTGAGGATTTGCTGAAATAATTTCACTTAGCCCAATTTGATATTTTACGGCAATTTTCCACATACTGTCTCCTGGTTGAACAGTGTAGGTAATAGATTGAGCAAAAGCTGGTACTGAAAATAAAATAAACAAAGTTGCTATGAGTACAATTTTTCTTTTCATAAATGACACCTCCACTATTAGTTTTAATAAAAACTGGATTATTATTTCTTGTATGTTATTACATTAATGGAATAATTATCATATAATGTAGATTTAAATTAATTAGATATAATTATTTATAATTGAATCTTGTAAGAAAATTTGATATTATTGAGCCAATAGAGCAAAATATTTCTAACCAAACTGTTCATACTATGATTTTTTATTGACCATTTATCATAACATAAGAATGATCATCTGATGCAGAGTAAAATTTGGGAAATAATAGAACTGGGAGATGATAGAAATGTCTGTTAAAATTATTACTGATAGTGGCTCCGATCTACCTAAAGAAATAGTGAACCAATATGATATTCATGTTATTCCATTCTACGTTTATTTAGGCGAAGAAGAATTTCTTGATGGTGAAACAATAGATCCACATAAACTATATAGTGATATGCGTAATGGTAAAGTTTATAAAACGGCGCAGGTTACACCTGAAATTTTTAAAGAAGTTTTCATAAAATATGCACAACAGAATCAAAGCTGTATATACATTGCTTTTTCTTCGGCATTATCAGGTACATATCAAGCTTCTCTCGTTGCCAGAGAAGAAGTATTAGAAGAATACCCGGAATTTCAGTTAGATATTATTGACACCAAATGTGCTTCTTTAGGTTTTGGACTTGTTGTTTATAAAGCAGCTCAGATGGCGAAAGAAGGAAAATCTCAAGAAGAAATTGTTGAAGCAGTTCAATTTTACTCAGAGCATATGATGCATGTTTTTACAGTAGATGATTTAGAGTATCTTTATCGAGGAGGCAGGGTAAGTCGTACTTCTGCTTTTATCGGAGGTATTTTAAATATTAAGCCTATTCTTGTTGTTAAAGATGGAAAGCTTGTGCCTATAGAAAAAGTCAGAGGAAGAAAAAAATCTATCAAAAGACTTGTTGAAATTGTAGAAGAAAAAGGCGTCAATCTTTCAAACCAATTGATTGGAATCAGTCATGGAGATTCACTGGACGAAGCAGAAGAAATTAAAAATTTGATGACAGAAAAGTTTGGCTGTAAAGATTTCATCATTCATATTATTGGATCTGCTATAGGTGCCCATTCAGGTCCTGGAACACTGGCTATTTACTTTTTAGATCAGGAGTTCCATTCATAAAAACATTACAATAATTCAAAAACTAAAAGAGCTTAAGGAATGAATAATCCTTAAGCTTTTAATTATAGATAAGTTTTTTCATAACATTGATAATATAATGAATATTAAAAGAGGTGAGGATCATTAAAACAATAGCTGCTTTTTTTGATATAGATGGTACGCTGTACAGAGAAGGTCTTATAACTGAGATGTTTAAAAAACTCATTCGATATGATATTGTTGAGCCGAAAAGGTGGCATGAAGAAGTAAAACCTAAATTTATTAAATGGGATAATAGAATAGGCGAATATGATGACTATCTTTTAGAAATGGCAGAGATTTATATCAATGCTATACAAGGAGTCGATTCGGCAATCATTCAATTTATAGCAAAACAAGTGGTTGAACAAAAGGGTGGAAGAGTTTATACTTTTACAAGGGACAGAATCTCATGGCATAAACAGCAAAACCATAAAGTTATTACGATATCAGGCAGTCCTATTGAGCTGGTAAAAGAAATGTCAGCCAGATATGATATGGATGATTATAGAGGAAGTATTTATATTTGCAATAATCAAAAATATACCGGTGAAGTGATCCCTATGTGGGACAGCAGAAGCAAGAAAAAAGCGGTAGATGAATTAGCTAAGAAATATAACATTGATTTAGAAAGCAGTTATGCCTATGGAGATACTGCAGGCGACTTATCTATGCTGGAAAGCGTGGGTAATCCCTATTGTATCAATCCAACAAGAGAATTAATAGATTTGGTTATGAACAATGAATCTTTAAAGCAAAGAATTAAAATAATTGTTGAAAGAAAAGATATGATCTATTACTTGGATTCTAATTACTTTAAAAATAAAAAGTAAAAGACTTATATACTACATTAATTAAGATAAGGGGATTTAGACAGATGGATACAAGAAACGAACTTAAAAATAGCAAAAGAATTGTTATTAAAATTGGAACTTCTTCATTAACTCATCCAAATGGATCGCTTCATTATGCTAGAATGGAGCAGCTAGCCAGAGTTTTATCTGATTTAAGAAATTCAGGTAAAGAGGTAGTCTTAGTTTCTTCTGGAGCTATTGGCGTTGGTGCTGAAAGGCTGGGATGTAAAGAACGTCCAAAAGAAGTTGAAATGAAACAAGCTGCTGCGGCTGTAGGGCAAGCAATACTCATGCAAATTTACGAAAAATTTTTCAGCGAATATAATCAAGTAATTGCACAAATCCTATTAACTAAAGATGTTTTAGAAGATTCTATTAAAAAAATCAATGCACAAAATACTTTTAATACATTACTTAAAATGGGAGTTATTCCCATTGTTAATGAAAACGATACAGTTGCTACTGAAGAACTGCAAGAAAGCATTTTTGGTGATAATGATACTTTATCGGCCATGGTTGCCGTATTAATTGAAGCAGATTTGCTTATTCTTCTGTCTGATATAGAGGGGTTATATACACAGGATCCACGTGATTGTCCTGATGCAGTGCTAATCGATACAGTTCCAGAAATTACAGATGAAATAGAAAACCTTGCTGGAGGAGTAGGAAGTAGTTTAGGGACTGGCGGTATGATTACAAAAATTTCCGCAGCCAAAATTGCAAACAATAATGGTGTAAATATGGTAATCGCAAATGGTGAAAATTTAACCAATATACATAGAATATTAGAAGGAGAAATAGTGGGAACACTGTTTGAAAAACGTACACAAGAGTAAAAATGAACGCTGATATCAGCGTTCATTTTCTAATAAATCGGATATTTTTTTTATGTTTTCCAATGCTATATCACATTTAATAGTTGTTAAAGTAGAACTTTTTTGATCCACAACACTTTTTAATTCCACTATACTTTGATTAAATTGAATAGCTAAAGTGTCTTTTTTTTCCATTACTTTTGGTTGAAGTTTTGGCCATATTTCATCAATTTCTTTCAAATCTTTTTTGATTTCATCCCAGTTTCCTTGCTTTGAAGATATTTTGATATTTCTGATATGATATTTCAGTATTAAGACTTCGGATGGTAATTTTGCCTCAAATAATTCAGTCATATAAGGTATGTGCTTTGTAAGTTTTACAGCTGCATGGACAATTTCTAATTCTTCAGGAGTTGCAGTCATTAAAGGATATGAATCTGGAAGAATTTCCTCGGGTAATTTCAGTTCTTTTTCGGATACACCGGAATTTCCGTTTTGTCCGGATTGACCAGATTCACCCCCGGAACTGCCAGCTCCTCCTCCAGAGTTACTGGATTCGCCTCCGGAGCCACCAGCGGAGCTACCACTGGATCCACCGCCAGATTGTCCTTGTGAATCTTCAGCGCCTTTAGACATAGCTCGTTCTAATTCCAAGGCTGCTTTTTTATATTCTAAAGCAGCTTTGCTTTTACTATCATCCATTGCTTTTGAAATAATTAGGGTAGTTAGTGTATTAAGATCTTTATTGAATTCATCTGCTTTCTCAGCAGTCATACCTTTTTTCTGTGCATCGGCAAAGAAGGTGTTCCACTTTGAATGGATGGATTTAATTTGCTCTGCTCCGCCTGCCCAATCTTTTTTACTGACTGTGGTGATGAGTTCTTCAGATAATTTTTGTAAATCTTCTAATGCAGATGGAGGAGAATTACTTTCTGATGAATCCGAACTGGAATTCTCGTGCTTTTTTTGACATCCGACAAGTAGAATTAAAGCCAATAAAAAAAGCAATACTATATTAAATCTTTTTTTCATATTCTTCCTCCTTCCATTGCAAAATGCAAAATAATTTTCCTAATGAAAATAGTATTTGCCAGAACTCTTGACAACATGCAAATTTACTTTTACATTTTTACAATCTTTGATATTTCGTGGAAAATATATTATAATAATAAAAAATACTAGATATTTACGGAGGACAAAATGGAAGAGAAAAAAATAAACAGAATCAATGAGTTGTATAAAAAGCAGAAATCCGTTGGGCTTACCCAAGAAGAAAAAATAGAGCAGGAGCAACTGCGAAGAGAATATATCGAACTGGTAAAAAGAAATTTTAGGTTAACTATGGGAAATGTGAAAATTCAAAATGAAGACGGAACCATAAGGGATTTAAAATCTAAATAGAAAACTGGATAGGAGAGATTACAGTGAGTTATTGCAGAGAATGCGGAAAAATTATTGAAGACGGTCAAAAAGAATGTCCTTACTGTGGAACAGAGGTAAATGACACCATTAATATAGAAAACCATATAGAAGATCATATAGAAAATCGAAATGTTGAGGTAAAATCAGAGAAAGACGAAGAAGAGCCAATTATTAAGATTATATCAGATGAACCCATTATTAAAACTACACCTGAAGAAGAACCAACTATTAAGACGAAACATTTTGAAGAATCTCCTTCTGTGACAGAAAATAAATTTGGTTCAAATCAGAAGATACCTGAAAAGAATACACAGCCCCTTAACAATTGGATAAAGGTTACGCTTTCTGTTTTGATTTCTGCATTGCCAGGAATAGGTTCTTTAATCGGTATTATTGCAGCGATCATTTTTATGACCAAAGAAGATGAGGATCGAAAAACCTTTGGATATGCGTTGCTTACTTATAGTATTATATATCTTATTTTCATCTGTACTTGCTGTATGATCTTTGCTTTTGGCTTCAATAATTTTCAGTATTATCAGTAAAATCCCTTGGGTGAAAATAAAATGATGCAATGGATTTATTTTATAGGTCGTTCAGTATGCCATCAAATTCCTGAACGTTCTTTTTTTATTGGGAATCACCAATTGCCTCTTTGTGCGAGGTGTACAGGAATATACATGGGAGTATTCCTGGGCTTTTTATATCTGTTTTCTAGAAAGCGATGGAAAGGAAATAAGCCTCCTTCCTTAAAAATACTGCTGTTTATTTTACTTAGCTGGATTCCTATGATGATTGATGGAGCAACGTCTTATATAGGACTCAGGGCATCTAATAATATAGCGCGATTGATTACTGGATTTTTATTTGGAGTTTTTTGGCCTGTTTTCATTCTTTTGCTTAAAAACTATCAGGTTATGAAAGGGAATAATTTAAGTATTGTTGAGAATTATAAGGATTTAATCATTATGATTTGTGCTTTGATCCCTTTTGCAGGGATATTTTCGATGCAATCAATTGTTGTATGGTGGAGTATATCAGGGATTACTGTAGGTACACTTATATATGTTTATGTTCAGATGATTTTCATCATAATAAGGAATTTATTAGTATCGATGAATAAGAAAATTATATATTTTATATCATTTATTATTTCTATGATGATTATGAGCGGATTGTCATGGTTAAATGATTTTCTGTTAGCTCAATACAGATAAAATTTTATTTGTAATCAACAGGAGCTGTTAAATATGACTGAAAAGCAAAGACTTAGAAAGATATTTCTTGATATGAGAGCTCAAATGCCGGAAGAGGAAATATATTATAAAAGTCAATTCATTTATGAAAAACTTATTCATTCATCCTTGTATCATCAATGTAAAATGATTTTTACATATGTAAGTATGGGAAATGAAGTGGATACTAAAAAAGTTATTCTTAGAGGATTATTGGACAGAAAAATCATTGCAGTTCCTAAAGTCAATCCTAAAAAGAAAGAAATGATTTTTTCTAAAATAAAATCTTTGGATGAATTAGAAGCAGGCCATTTTAATGTTCTTGAACCCAGAGAGGACTGTATACAACCAATAGAGAGTAATCAAGAGACTTTGATTTTAGTTCCGGGAGCAGTATTTGGCAGAGATAAGAACAGAATCGGTTATGGGGGAGGTTATTATGATCGTTATCTTTCTTCTGTTAAAGGAGCATTAAAGATTATAGGTTTAGGATATGATTTTCAACTCATTGACAAAATTCCTTCAGATCCTTATGATGTCCCTTTAGATACCATTGTTACAGACAAAGGATGGATAAAATAAAGTTGCATAAAATATATCCTCGTGATAAAATAATCGAAACATTACAAATAATGAGGTGATGGAATGGAAGAGTTGCAACAGAAAGGCGCATTGGCAAAGGAAGCATCTATAATACTTGCAAAAAAGTCTTCAGAAGAGAAAAATAAGGGACTCATTAAAGCTGCTGATTTTTTATTACAATATAAAGATGAAATTATAAAAGCTAATGAAATTGATTTACAGTTCGCTAAAGAAAATGGCATAAAAGGATCATTAATTGACAGACTTACATTGAATGAAAAAAGAATTGAATCTATGGCAGAAGGTTTAAGACAAATTGCTATGCTGGAAGATCCGGTAGGAGAAGTATTATCCATGAAAAAACGCCCTAACGGGTTAGTAATTGGACAAAAAAGAGTACCTATGGGTGTAATAGGAATTATTTATGAGGCCAGACCGAATGTAACCGCAGATGCTTTTGGTTTATGTCTTAAAACAGGGAATGCAGTGATTTTAAGAGGCGGGAAAGAAGCCATACATTCTAATATTCAAATTGTTAAAATCTTGAAGAATGCTTTGGATGAAGCAGGGCTTCCTAAAGAATCTGTTCAATTGGTTGAGGATACCAGCAGGGAAACAGCTAAAGAAATGATGCGATTAAATGAGTATTTAGATGTTTTAATTCCCAGAGGCGGTGCCGGGCTTATTCAAACGGTAGTCCAAAATAGTACAGTCCCAGTAATTGAAACTGGGATAGGCAACTGTCATATATATGTTGACCATAAAGCTAAGTTGGATGAAGCAGTTTCTATTACTGTAAATGCAAAAGTTCAAAGGCCGGGTGTCTGCAATGCAGCAGAAAGCTTACTGGTTCATAAAGACGTGGCAGAAATCTTCTTGCCTAAAGTGTATGATGAGCTTAAAAAATATAATGTGGAAATCAGAGGGGATGAAAAGGTCCTGGAAATCCTTCCTGATGTTAACAGAGCAACAGAAGAGGATTGGGGAATGGAATACCTGGATTACATTATTTCTGTCAAAGTAGTTGATTCCATTGATGAAGCTATTGGACATATCAATAAGTATGGCACAAAACATTCCGAAGCCATTATTACGGAAGATTATACGAATGCTCAACGTTTCTTGGAAGAAATCGATGCTGCTGCTGTGTATGTGAATGCATCAACCCGTTTTACAGATGGCTTTGAATTTGGTTTTGGAGCTGAGATTGGAATCAGTACGCAAAAACTTCATGCAAGAGGACCTATGGGCTTAAAGGAATTGACTACAATAAAATATATCATCTATGGAAACGGACAAATCCGTCAGTAACTATGTAATTTTAAGACCGCTGATTTAGATAATTTACATCAGCGGTTTTTTTATTGCATAGGAAATTCTTCTGGATTTCCTAATTCAGGGAAGCATTTCACTATATTCTGTTGAATCTTGTTATTTTTTTATGCTTACAGTATAATGAATGAATAAAGAACGAATGTTCTTCTTGCAATGAGATTATGATTGGATCATTGTAAAAGGATTGTCCAGAAAGGATGAAAGTTTTGATTTCATTTATTAAGGGAATTTTAGATTATATGACGGAGGAGTGGATCATCGTAGATGTGAATGGGATAGGATATAAAATCTACATATCTTCATCTACTGTGAGTAAACTTCCTTCTGTCGGAAAAGAAGTTAAGATCTTTACCCATCTTCAGGTTAAAGAAGATGAATTGGCTTTATACGGATTTATGTCCCAAGATGAACTTAACATGTTTGAAAGGCTTATCTCGGTAAGTGGTATAGGTCCAAAAGGAGCACTGGGGATACTTTCGACCTTATCACCTGCTGATTTATGCATGGCCGTAATAACAGAGGATATAAAAACCTTAAGTAGTGCCCCGGGCATCGGAAAAAAGACTGCACAGAGAATGATTCTGGAGTTAAAAGATAAAATAAATACACTGGAAGCTGTAGGATTAGGAGGAGAAACTGTTTTAGAAGTACAGCAAAACGGTACTGCTGAAGAAGCTATCTTTGCTCTGACGGCTTTGGGATATAGCAGGGTGGATGCTGCAAAAGCAGTTAAGGAGGTTTTCAAAGAAGATATGTCTGTTGAAGAAATGATTAAAGATGCCCTTAAAAAGTTGGCATTAATTTAGATGAAATGGGTGAAGTTGATGAAAGATCGTATCATAACTGCTGAATTAAGAAACGAAGATTTAGAAATAGAAGCCAATATACGTCCTAGAACATTAGAGGATTATATTGGGCAAAAAAAAGTAAAAGAAAATTTAAAAGTGTTTATTCAGGCAGCTAAAAACAGAAAGGAAGCATTGGACCATGTACTGCTCTATGGCCCTCCGGGATTGGGGAAAACTACATTAGCCAATATTATTGCCAATGAAATGCAGGTTAATATTAAGATCACATCAGGACCAGCCATTGAAAAACCTGGGGATATGGCAGCAATACTTAATAATTTAAATGAGGGAGATCTTCTGTTTATAGATGAAGTTCATCGTTTAAACCGCCATGTAGAAGAAATATTATATCCAGCCATGGAAGATTTTACAATAGATATTGTTATTGGAAAGGGACCAGGCGCCAGATCCATACGACTGGATCTTCCTAAATTTACCCTTATTGGTGCGACAACGCGGGCAGGATTATTGACTGCTCCATTAAGAGACAGATTTGGTGTAATTCAGCGATTAGAATACTATAATACGGATGAGCTTACTAAAATTGTGGCGCGCTCAGCTAAAGTTTTAGGAATAAAAATAACTGCTGCTGGGGCAGAAGAAATAGCACGAAGATCCAGAGGAACTCCGAGAATAGCCAACAGACTTTTAAAAAGAGTAAGAGATTTTGCAGAAGTAAAATATGAGGGGTATATCGATGAATTGGTGGCTTCGGCAGCATTGGAATCACTGGAGATTGATCAAATGGGTCTTGACAGAATCGACAGAAAAATGCTTCTTGCAATGATTGAAAAATTCGGAGGAGGACCGGTAGGGATAGATACCTTAGCCGCTGCAATTGGAGAAGAAAATGACACCATTGAAGATGTTTATGAACCATTTTTGATTCAACTTGGATTGATCAACAGAACTCCCAGAGGCAGAGTTGTTACAGCTTTAGGCTATAAACACTTTGGAATAGAACCACTTCAAACTGAAAAATGAATTTCGATTGACAAAAATGATCAATTTGGTCTATTATAATTATATAGAGTAAAACTCTACTTAATATAGATAATGTATATAGACTTAAGCAAAAAGGATTTCGCTAATTTAGGAGAAAGGAAGTTAAAATGGGTGAAAAAATAAATTTTACTGAGCAGGAACTGCTAAAATTAGCTAAAGTAGTGTCTGATGAATGTCAGTTCATACAACTTAATACATTCAATGATGAAATGACGATTTCACAAGTAGTTCGTTTTTTTAATAAACAAGGCAAGAATTTCACAAAAACAATGATTCAGAACTATGTAAGAGTAGGAGTGCTTCCTCCTCCCCTCGACCGAAGATATTATACAAGAAATCATTTGATTCTCCTTTCATTGATTGATAATTTGAAAGCAATATATTCTCTGGATGAAATAAAGCTTGTACTTGCTCCTATATTAAAGAATCCTGAAACTTTTGATGATGATATCATTAAGGTGTCCAATTTATATGAGGATTATATTTTATTGCATAAAAATGTCTTGAAAAATTGGGAAAGTTTTTTGCCTCATACGCTTGAAGAAGTGAACAAATTATTGCAAAAAGATCATGTTTCAAGTGATGAAAAAGATGTAGTTTCTGCTTTTATGCTTGTCTTGACTTTAATGGCTGAAACAATAGCGATTAAAAGATTGATTCATTTGATATCAGAGAAGTATTTTACTAATGCAGAAGGATAAATTATTGTTGTTTGATCAGGCAATATGGTATAATAAAGTTAATACTCTTTAATGAACTAAGGAGCGGTCATATGGGTCAAAAAAATAAAATCGAAGTCATAATAGGTGGAAGAGTCTATACATTAGTTGGAGAAGAGAGTCACGAATATATTCAAAGAGTTGCCCTGTATATTGATCAGAAGATGAATGAAGTGAAAAAGGCTGAATCTTCTAGAAAGTTAAGTACCAATATGCTTGCCATTTTGACTTCAATAAATGTGGCCGATGATTTATTTAAAATGAAAGAAGTGTTAGAAAATGCTTTTGCTGAAATAAAATCATTACAAAAGCAATTGGATGAGAAGGACAAGCAGTTAGAAGTGTATCAAAATGAATTGGGGAATATGCAGCAGGAAAATATTGCTTTAAAGGATAAAATAGATGAGCTTCAATTGGAAATTATGCGAAGTAAAATGGAATTAGAGGAATATATTAATATTTTTGATGCAGGTTTAAAGAGCAAAAAACTTTCGGATGATCAGTAAATGAATAAGCTTGTATTGAGAGGGGAGTAATAGTTTGTATTACATCCCCTTTTCTATATGCCGATTATTATTAAAGAAAGGAAATACTATAATGAATAACAGAAATATTGAACTCCTTGCTCCTGTTGGAAATAAGGAAAGTCTTATAGCTGCTGTAAATAATGGCTGTGATGCAGTATATTTAGGAGGTAAAGCATTTAGCGCAAGGCAATATGCTGGAAACTTCTCTGTAGAAGAAATGGAAGAAGTTCTTGATTATTGTCATTTAAGGAATGTAAAAGTATATGTAACAGTGAATACTTTATATAAAGAAAAAGAATTGGAAAGTCTATTTGATTTTTTAAATCAGTTGTATCGTTTAGGTGCGGATGCGTTTATTGTTCAGGACCTTGGAACCGCTGTAAAGATTAAAGAGTACTTTCCTGATATCGATATTCATGGCAGCACTCAGATGACGATTCATGATTTAAACGGTGTTAAATTTTTAGAAGAATTAGGATTCAAAAGAGTTGTATTAAGCAGAGAAATGTCTCTTGAAGAAATTGCCTATATTGCAAAAAATACATCTATGGAAATAGAAGTTTTTGTCCATGGAGCTTTGTGTTTTAGCTATTCCGGTCAGTGTTTGATGAGCAGTGTGATCGGAGGAAGAAGCGGAAACAGAGGCCGATGTGCACAACCCTGCAGGCTTCCCTATAATCTGGCAGATGCAAAGAATAAACATATTGCTTCTGGATATCTTCTTAGCCCTAAGGATATTCAGACTCTGGAATATATTCCTCAATTGATAGAGAGTGGGGTAACATCTTTTAAAATAGAAGGAAGAATGAAGAGACCGGAATATAATGCTTCTGTAGTAAATACTTACAGAAAATATATTGATCAATATTTTTTAAACCAAAAAGACTATTCGGTAGATTATAATGATATTAAAAATCTTGCCCAAGTTTTTAATAGAGGAGGCTTTTCAAAAGGATATCTTGGTCAACATAGCGGCAGAGATATGATGAGCTTTGAAAGCCCGAAACACTGGGGAATCTACGCAGGGAAAGTGGTTCAATACAATTCTTCTACGAAGAAATGTGTCATTGATACAGTGGAACCTTTAGAACCAGGTGATGGCATTGAGATATGGCGAAAAGGAAAGGAAAACACAGGAGTTGCCATTTCTAAATCGAGCAAAGGGGGAGAGCGAATTACTGTATTTATAAAAGATCCCGTTCAGAAAGGTGATCTGGTATATAAGACAAAAGATAAACCTCTTTTGGACGCACTTAAAAAGACTTATGAGAAAGATGTACGAAAAAGTACGGTTTTTGGGCATATTAAATTTAAAAAATATATCCCAATCCTTCTTCAACTTTGGGATGATAGAAATAACTTTATTGAGGTAGAAGGAAGCATCGTTCAGGAAGCACAAAATCAGGCATTAACTGAAGAAAGGCTAAAATCCCAGATCTCAAAAACAGGAAATACCCCCTTTAACATAGAATCATTAACAGTTGATATGGATGAAGATGGGTATTTACCTATAGGTGAATTAAATGCTCTTAGAAGAAAAGCTGTAGAAAAATTAGAGAAAAGTATTATAAACAATACAAGACGAAGTTTCGTAAATATTAAAAATGTGGATGGTGTCTTGAATCAAGAAGGAACTCCTGATATAAAAGAAAAAAGTCTTTCAATATTATTAAGAGACATTGATCAGCTTGAAGCTGCTTTTCATCCAAAAGTTAAGAGAATTTATCTTGAAATGAATCAATATTCAATCGAAAAATTTCAAAAAGCAGCAGAAGCTTGCCATGAAAATAATATTGAGTTTTTTGCAGCATTACCACGAATAGATGTAAATTATAAAAAGGAAAAACTATGGTATAATTTAGAAAATACATTGATAGATGGTTATTTAATCAGAACCTATGGACAAGCCTATAAACTTAAGAATACTTGTAAAAAAAGAATAGCGGATTATACTTTTAATTTTTTTAATCCATTAACTTCTCAATTCTGGATGACATATGGTATGGAAGGAGTCACTCTTTCTCCTGAATTAAACTATGAGGAATTGAAAAACTTTAGGGGAGATGGAATAGAAATTATTGGATATGGTTATCTGCCATTGATGATAACTCAGCAATGCATTATAGGGAATACCGTGGGTGAAAAATCTCTTCAAGGATTTTGCAAAAACAGGAACGATCAGAAATCATATAAGCTCATCGATCGTAAAGGAGAGGCTTTTCCAATTATTCAGGACTGCTCTTCCTGCCTGGCTGTGATTTATAACGGGAAGCCTATTCTGCTTTTAAATGAATTAGACAAATTAGTATCTCTCCCTGTAGATTATATAAGATTGGATTTTGTATTTGAATCAGTCCAAGATATAAAAACCATTATAGAAAGCTATGGCAATTGCAATAAGGGATTGTTTCCCAAAATAAAAGGCCAGGAATATACGAAAGGACATTTTTTTAGGGGAGTAGAGTAGGTGAAAGTATGCTGAAAGAATCAATTGTTGAAATTTGCATATTGATTTCTAAATATATATTTCTATTCATTATTTTTATGTTTATATGGTCAGGATATAAGGCTGTACTTTTTGAGCGAAAAAAAGATATAGAAGCATATACAAGTAAAATATTTATGCAGCGAGGGCTTATCATATTACTTCATATCTTGGGTTTTATAATATTAATGATTAATTCCAAAGATATGGCAGAACTTTGGCAAATCGCGAAGATCGGCAGTGTAGGTCTTATATTTATTATAGTCAGCATGATTTCAACCTTTATTATTTATAAAAAGTCAGATGCAATACTTTGGAACTGTATGCTTTTTTTAATGGATGTAGGATTGATCATGCTGCAAAGATTGGAACCTGCAACAGCACAAGGACAAATAATCAGGTATCTCATTGGTATGATTGTGATGCTTTTTATCCCATTTATTTTCAAGGTAATTCCAAAATTTGAGAAATTTGAAATTTTATATTTGGTATGTGGATGGATTTTACTAGTGTCTCCTTTTTTACTTGGTAAAAAACAATTTGGAGCCAGAAACTGGATTAATATAGGAGGTTTTAGCTTCCAGCCTTCTGAAATTGTAAAGTTTTTGTTTATATTCTACTTGGCCTGTTCCCTTAGAAAGTATCGTACAGTAAAAGATGTGATTTTACCGACTGTCATGAGTGGAGGCTATATTCTTGTCTTAGTACTTCAAAGAGATTTAGGAGGTGCATTAATATATTTTCTTACGTTTTTAATACTAATCTATCTTAGCACTTCCAGTTATCTATTTTTCTTTGGAGGCCTTGGAGGAGCGTCTATAGCTTCTGTGATCGCTTATAAATTATTTAGTCATGTCAGAGTCCGAGTGGAAGCATGGTTAAATCCTTGGAAAGAAATTGACACAAAAGGATATCAAATTACTCAATCTTTATTCGGAATAGGAACATGGGGCTGGATGGGCAGTGGATTGACAAGAGGCTATTCTAAATATATACCAGTGGTAACAACGGATTTGATTTTTTCTGCGATATGTGAAGAATTTGGAAATTTATTTAGCATTGGAATCATTCTCATATTCTTACTGATTATACTCCGCGGAATTATGATTGCACTTAGATGCAATCGGGTATTTTATTCTCTTCTTGCAGCTGGAGCAACCAATTTAATAGCGATCCAAACTTTTTTAATTATTGGAGGAGTCATTAAATTTATACCTTTAACAGGTGTTACACTTCCTTTCATAAGTTATGGAGGTAGTTCGGTTGTTGCCAGTATTTTAATCATAGGGATTCTTCAATGGATTCAGAGCTTCTATGAAATGAAAGAAGAAGTGGAGGGATAATTTGAATCAGCTTAGAAAAGATATAAAAAAAATCTTTTGGCTCTATGTAGCTATGTTTTCATCTTTAATCATATACTTGGCCAAATTTTTAATATTTGACAGTTCTTCAGTCATTATTAATGCTTATAATCCCAGATTAAGCGCTCTGGAAGAAAATATAATCAGAGGGGAAATCAGAGACAGTAAAGGAACTGTATTAGCAAGGACAAAAAAGAATGGAGATGCCTGGATTAGGGAATATCCAAAAGGAAGAGACTTTGCCCATGTAGTTGGGTATGTTCAGAAAGGAAAGACGGGAATTGAGGCTTATAGTAATTTTCAACTGCTGGAAGTAAGCAATAAAATGATGCAAACTGTTAATCGGATATTTTCTGGAAATAATCTTCAAGGAAATCACGTGATATTAACGATGGATGCTGATCTTCAGCATACAGCCAGGAAGCTTCTGAATGGGAAAAAAGGGGCAATTGTTGTAATGGAACCCTCCACTGGTAAGATTCTGGCCATGGTTTCTTATCCGGATTTTGATCCTAATGAATTGAATAATACTTGGGAGCAATTAAATAAAGATGAGGAAAATAGCCCTCTGATCAATCGAGCAGCTCAGGGGCTTTATCCTCCAGGTTCAATATTTAAAATTATTACAAGTGCTGCTGTATTGGAAAAGAATGCAGATTGGAAGGATTTTAATTATAATTGCACAGGGGAAGATATTTTCGATAGCAATGTTATTCGCTGTTACAATTCTAAAGCCCATGGAGAAGTTGATTTAGAAAGTGCTTTTTATCTTTCGTGCAATACAGGTTTTGCAACTCTGGGTATTGAGGCAGGAGGAGAACTGTTAGGGAAAGTAGCGGATCGACTCCTCTTTAACCGAAATTTACCTTATGTGCTTGAATATTCAAAAAGTCAATTTCGCATCACAAAGGATTCAAAAATTAATGAAATTGTAGAGACAGCCATCGGCCAAGGAAAAACCTTAGTTTCTCCTTTACATATGGCAATGATTACTTCTGCAATTGCTAATGGTGGAATTTTAATGCAGCCGTATATTATTGATCATATAGAAACAAACTATGGGAGAATAAAAGATAAGAGAATACCGCAAAGTTATGGTATATTATTTGAACCTGAAATTGCCAGTCAACTTTCAAAGATGATGACAGAAGTGGTGGAGAAAGGGACAGGAACACAGGCTCAAATATCCAATGTATCAGTGAGCGGTAAAACAGGAACGGCACAAAATGCTTCAGGAGAAGATCATGCATGGTTTGTTGGCTTTGCTCCTGCGGAAAAACCAAAAGCAGTTGTATCTGTAATCATTGAAAATGGAGGTTCAGGCGGGCAAGTAGCAGGGCCAATCGCCCGTAAACTGCTCCAAAAAGTTTTAAACGAATAAAGGCAGGTGGCTTATGGGTGGCAGCTTTGTTGCAAGTAGCTTTGGCTCCCGTATTAACAGGCGCTATATATATTTATATAAGAGATAAGTATGAGAAGGAACCTATTAAATTATTAGCTTTGGGCTTGCTTTTTGGATTAATCATAGCTGCTCCTATTATGGGGGCTGAAATGTTTTTATCTTCCTTTACGCCTGTCAGAGGAGAAACTGAAGAAGCACTATATACAGCTTTTATTGTTGCTGCTGGTACTGAGGAATTTTTTAAATTTATTGTTTTATATTTTTTAGTATGGAGAAATAGAAATTTTAATGAACCTATTGACGGAATTGTATATTCAACTTTTATTTCTTTAGGTTTTTCAGGAATTGAAAATATTTTATACGTTTTTAATCCTTATTTAGGAGGATACCAAACAGGGTTGGCCAGGGCAGTATTTTCGGTACCTGGTCATGCATTATTTGGTGTAACGATGGGATATTACTATGCAATAGCAAAGTTTGAATCGAATCAGAAAAAAACGATGCTTTTAAAAACTTATTTAGTACCATGGATTTTCCATGGTATATATGATTTTATTCTTCTTGCGAAAATTCCAATGCTTATGCTCTTATTTGTTCCGTTTGTTCTGTATTTATGGGTACAAGGCATGAGAAAGATCAAAATTCATGTGCAAAGCTCGCCTTTCAAACCCAGGGAATAGGTAAGAAGATGCGAAAGTGTCTTCTTTTTTTGCAATTCGAATACTACAGGTTGAAAAATATAGAAAAAAGATGTATACTCATTTCATATTTGTACATAAAGTGACATGTACTTTCTTGTCTTGCGTAAAATTTGAACAGTGTGTCAGGAGGAATAGGAATGATAGAAGCCATAAGCTGTGGAGGTGTTGTAATTCATAGAGGTAAAATTCTATTATTGTATAAAAATTATAAACATAAATATGTCGGCTGGGTTCTTCCGAAAGGAACGGTTGAACCAGGTGAACTGCACAGAGAAACGGCATTAAGAGAAGTAGAAGAAGAAACCTCTGTTTCTGCAAAAATTGTAAAATACATTGGACATAGTCAGTATACATTTCAGGGACGAGATGATATTGTTAACAAGACGGTCCATTGGTATTTGATGAGAGCAAACAGTTTTTACTGTAAACCACAAAGAGAAGAGCACTTTGTAGATGCAGGATACTATAAGTTTCATGAAGCGTATCATTTATTAAAGTTCAATGATGAACGCCAAATTATGAAAAAAGCTTATTATGCATATATAGAGCTTAGAAAGAATAAACAATGGATTAGACCCTCTAAAGCAAAAAATGATTTCTATTAAATAAAATTCAGCCCAATGGCTGGATTTTTTTATAAATCAAAATCATTGACGTGTAAAATTGATTGGGATAAACAAGAAAGAGTTTCACTCCCAAAACTTTGGCGCGGACCGCGGTCGACAAAGTCGATAAAATGTAATACGCGCTAGTGCGCATCCCACAGAGACTTTTTACTATATAAGAAATTCAGAGAAATCTTATATAATAAAAAAACATGGAAAAAATCCATGTTTCTTTGTTTACTAATGCGGATGAAGGGAGTCGAACCCCCACGATGTTGCCATCGGCAGATTTTGAGTCTGCTGCGTCTGCCTATTCCGCCACATCCGCCCAATATTTAATTTTAATGTGTAACGCTTAATCATATTAACATAAATCATTTTAAAAATCAAGCAAAAATCTTTAAATAAATTGGGAACAATTTGAATAGTTGTATCGTCAAAAAGTGTAGTGTCATTTTAAAATATATTCAAATGATAATGGTTATGGGGAGGAGTGAATCAGGTGGAGAACAAGGATGAAAAAAGACTTGTGAATAAGGCTAAAAATGGGAATATTGCTGCTTTTGAAGAATTAATTACAGCCCATGAAGTTAAAATATATAATATTGCATACAGGATGTTTCACAATGAAGAAGACGCCAAGGACTTATCTCAGGAAATATTTATAAAAGTGTTTGAGAACATTGGGAAATTCAAAGGCAATTCAAGTTTTTCCACATGGTTGTATCGTATTGCAACCAATACATGTATTGATGAATTAAGGCGGCGTAAAGGGAAAGAAACTTATTCCATCGATGCAGAAGTGGAAACAGATGAAGGAAATATGAAACGTGAGTACTCTGATCTAAAACCTAATCCTGAAGAAATGGCAATCAATAAAGAAGTAAGTATACAGATTCAAAACGCTATGGACCATTTGTCAGAAGAACATAAAACAGCAATCATTTTAAGAGATTTACAGGGACTTGAATATAATGAGATTTCTGAAATACTGGAATGCTCTCTTGGAACGGTTAAATCGAGAATTTCAAGAGCAAGAAGGCAATTAATAGAATTACTTGTAAAGCAGGAACCATTTGAATATAAACATCGTCTAAAAAACAGAAAGGAGGGGAGCAAATGAGTTGTGAACAATTTAGAGAAGCAATGTCTCCTTATATAGATGGACTATTGGAAGATGATAAAAAAGTGTTGTTTGAAGATCATTTAAAATCTTGTCCAGACTGTAATGAGGAATTTGAACAGTTTAAAGTTATAATGAACGAGATTCATCATCTGCCGCAAATGGAGTTACCAGATTATTATCATCAAGAATTATTATTAAAGCTCTATCAAAAGAGTGAAGAAAAAAAGCAGCATAGAAAAGGATTTTCTCAAAATTGGAAAGTATTTTCAACCTTAGCAGCAGGATTTATAGTATTAATGTTTGTTCTTGGAAATCTTGTGAATATGGGAATGGATTCAAAGGATTTTGCTACACAGTCAGCAATGCCCAACGCTGGTAGTGCAGAAATATATAATACAGAAGTATCTGAGGAACCAGAAGCTAAATCATTGGCATTAACCGAAGAATCTGCATTGGTAAATGAAGTCGCCAGAAATAGAGATGAATTTCTTTCTAAAGAAAATAGTCAAAGTCTTATGATGGCAGAGAAAAATACTATTGATCAAAGAAAAATAATTTACGAATCTTTTATGTCCATAGAAGTGGATGAATTTGATGATACAATTGATCGAATTAAAGAAATGACCAATCAAAGTGGTGGATATGTTGAGAATTCTTCCAGCTATATTTACTATTCTGAACCTGAACGGGATATTTATTTGAAACAGGGGACCATAAAAATTCGTATTCCAGTAGAGCAATATGGTCAGATACAAGGGCAAATCAGTAACTTGGGCCATTTGATTCATCAAGAAGAAACAAGCACGAATGTTACAGAAGAGTATATTGAAACAGAGAGCCGAATTCGTATGCTGGAAGTCGAACAGGAAAGACTTTTTGATATTATGAAGCAGGCTGAAAAAGTAGAAGATTTAATTAAACTAGAGGAACATCTTAATGAAGTACGAACAGATTTGGAAATTTATAAAAGTAAAATAAAGAATTGGGATCAACTTGTTTCTTTCTCCACTTTTACAATAGAAATACGAGAAGTAAGAGAAGTAGAACATATAAAAAGTCCTGATCCGAACTTTAAGACAAAGATTCAATCCAGCTTTATAAGATCATTAAATGATTTACGAGAAGGATTTGAAAGATTAGCTGTGGCTTTGGCTTATGGGATCATACCATTTATCCTTTTTATATGTTTTTTAGGTATTCTGTTTTTGCTCGGACGACCTTTATTGAAAAAAATACTAATTAAAGTAAAAAACTGGAGGGAAAAATAATATGAAAAAATTTACTAAAATTTTATCTACCACACTTATTGTTGCAGGATTATTGACCATAGGGTTTACAGGAAGAGAGTTATTTAAAGCAGAACCCGTAATGGCTGATTCTGTTAAAGTAAATACCATTACAGCAATGGGGGAAGGTATTGTTAAGGTTAAACCAGATATCGCATATATTACAATGGGAGTTCGTACAGAAAATAAAGATGCTAAAGTGGCTCAAACAAGTAATGCTGAAAAGATGGATCAAGTAATTGCCGCTTTAAAAAAGATGGGTATTGAGGAAAAAGATATTCAAACTTCAAACTACTCGGTTTATCCTCAATATGATTATGAAGCCAAAGGTGGCGAAAAGATTGTTGGATACACTGTTGAAAACACTGTTAGAATTACAGTGAGAGATATATTGAAGGTAGGAGATGTTTTAGATATTGGTGTAGAACAAGGAGCAAATGTATCCAATGGAATACAATTCAGCGTTGCTGATACGGAAAAATATTATCAGGAAGCATTAAAACAAGCAGTTAAAAATGCCAGGGGAAAAGCAGAAGCCATGGGAGAAGCCATTGGCGTAACTCTTAAAAATCCCAGCTCTATAGTGGAACAAAGCAGTGGTGGCGGTAATATTATATATGCAGATCGAGCAGCCGTGAAAGAATCTCTGCAGATGGCATCTACACCGATTTCCACAGGAGAATTGGATATTACCGCAATCGTAGAAGTAAGTTTTCAATACTAAATAATATCTTTAAAATATTTCGAAGTTCCGAATCAGATTCGGAACTTTTTTGTGTTATAATATTAAAGATAGGGGGGTAAAAATGAAAAATCGGAGACGATTTATTCTATTAGTATTTATTTTTTTTATTATTTATGTTTATATAAATAATATATTAAAAAGCAAATATTATACAGAAATTCATTTTTTAAAACTTCCCACGGGAGATTGTACTTTAATTAAATCATTGGATCGAAACATAATAATTGGAAAAGCAGGTAAAAAGGACTCGAAGCATATCAGACACTATTTAATTAATCAAAAAGTAGATCATATTTCAGAACTGATTATTACTTATCCTGATAAAGATAATGTCATTGGTTTTTTCCCTGTTCTGCACGATCTATCAATAGATAAACTTTACTTTCCTCAGACAGAGGATTTAGATGTGGATACAAAAGAATTTTTAAAAATAGCAAAAGACAAAAATATTTCAATCTATCCAATCAATGGGAAAGAAAAATGGGAGATCAATCACTGGACTCTTTTGTTTTTAAGACCTTTAATAAATAGTTCAATTCCTGAGTCAGAGCGAAAAGCCATTATAAAGTTTAACTTCCCCCAAAATTCTGTTTTATGGCTTCCAGATCTTAATGAAGTGGATAAAAAGGATATATTGCTTGATTCCAAAGCTTTAAAAGCAGATATACTCAAAGTTTCAGGTCATAACAGGGAAATTTTTTTAGCCAAAGATTTTTTGGATGTGGTTCAGCCAAAGACAATTATATTTGGGGACTCAGGGAAAATTAATGAAAATGAGCTCAGGAGAATTTATGAATGGAATGTTGATACCGAGGTTCTTTCTGTTGAGAAGGAAGGGGATATTATGTTTTATGGAAAAGGGAATAAATATAATATCACGACAAAACGCAAGATGAATATAAGGATTCAGTAAAAGAGGAGAATGTGTATGTCAAAAAAGATCATGTTAGTGGATGGTAACAGCATTATAAATAGAGCATTTTACGGCGTACCTTTGTTATCCAATTCGGAGGGAATTTATACGAATGGGGTATATGGATTTTTAAACATTCTATTTAAATTATTAGAGGAAGATCAACCAGATTACATAGCTGTTGCCTTTGATTTAAAAGCACCTACCTTTAGACATGAGGTATTTCAAGAATATAAAGGAAACAGAAAAGGAATGCCTGAAGAACTTAAGCCACAAATTCCATTATTAAAAGATATATTGGATGCAATGGGAATTAAGAGGCTTGAAAAAGAAGGATATGAAGCAGATGATATTCTGGGCACTGTTGCAAAAAGAGCAGAAGAACAAGGAATGCAGCCTATTATCGTTTCAGGAGACAGAGACTTGCTGCAATTAGCGACAGAACAGATCAAAATCAGAATTCCAAAAACAAAAAAAGGTGGAACAGAAATTGAAGATTATTATGCAAAAGATTTAATAGAAAAAATAGGAGTTACTCCTCTTGAATATATTGACGTTAAAGCTCTTATGGGAGATTCTTCTGATAATATTCCCGGAGTTCCTGGAATCGGAGAAAAAACAGCGATCAAGATCATTCAGCAGTATCACAATATTGAAAATGCCATCGCCCATGCAGATGAAATTAAGCCAAGCCGTGCTTCAGAGAATTTAAAGACATATCAAGAGCAGGCCAGACAAAGTAAATTTCTTGCAACCATCTGTACCCAAGTACCAATTGAATTTGACTGGGAGCAATTCAAACTTGATTCAATCATGAATCCCAGGGTGTATGAGATCTTTAAGCAATTAGAATTCAAGAGTTTTTTAGACAGATTTAGTATGCTACAGGAAACCAATAGCGTATCCATGAACACCCATTTGTCCGAGGTTTTATACAGGGCTGTTGATTCCAAAGAAGCCTTTGAAAAAGTAGTGGAAGAAATATTTGAAGCAGGAAAATTTTCTTTTATAATATTCTCTGGGAATCATAAGCCTATAGGAATAAGCTTTTGCTACGCAGATACCAAGGGCGTATGGGTTGGTTCATCTGATGAGTTTTCAATTGAAGAAATTATGGCTCTGGCAAAGCCTCTTTTTGAATCTATTGAAACAGAAAAAATAGCTCATCATGCCAAAAATGCCATGCATATTCTAAAACATTTTGGAATCACCCTTAGGAATTTAGTATTTGATACAATGATTGGAGGATATGTCTTAAATCCTACTAAAGAAACTTATGAATATGATGACTTGGCTCAAGAATTCTTAGGTCAGACTTTTCCGAGCGAAGAAGAAATCTTAGGCAAAGGTAAGAGCAAAAAGTCCATTATGAATTTAGAAGAAAAAGACAGAACAAGCTTTACTGCAGGACAGGCCTATATCATATATCATGCGGAAAAGCAAATAAAGCAGAAACTTAAAGAGAATAATCAAGAACAGCTTTATTATGAAATAGAACATCCGCTTATTGAAGTTTTGTTTAGCATGGAGGAATATGGATTTAAAATAGATACTCAGAGGTTAAAAGAATATGTAGATGAGCTGGAAGAAAAAATTGAACTTCTCACAAAGGAAATATATGAAATCGCAGGAGAAGAGTTTAATATTAATTCTCCGAAGCAATTGGGAGTTATTCTTTTTGAAAAGCTTATGCTTCCCATGGGAAAAAAGACAAAGACCGGCTACTCAACTGCCGCGGAAGTACTAGAAAAGCTGAGGGCTGAACACATTATAATTGAAAAAATATTGGAATACCGCCAACTGGTAAAATTAAAGACTACTTATGGAGATGGGTTATTTGCTGTGGTCAATCAAGAGACTCAGAAAATCCATTCAACATTTAATCAAACGATTACTGCCACCGGCAGAATCAGTAGTACTGAACCAAATCTTCAAAATATCCCTATTAAGTTAGAGATGGGGAGAAAAATAAGAAAAGTATTTATTCCCAGTGATGAGGAGTATTTATTGCTGGATGCAGATTACTCACAAATAGAACTTCGCGTACTGGCACACATTGCCAAGGATGAAACTTTGATTCGTGCATTTCGTACTGGAGAAGATATACACAAACTTACTGCATCACAAGTATTTAAAGTACCTCTTGATGAGGTTACGCCCAGACAAAGAAGCAATGCTAAAGCAGTCAATTTTGGAATCGTCTATGGCATTGGCGCATTTAGTTTAAGCCAAGATTTAAATATTTCAAGAAAAGAAGCAGAAGCTTATATAGAAGGATATTTTGAAAAATATCCGAATGTAAGAAAATACATGGATGAAACTATTAAACAAGCGCGAGAGCTGGGATATGTCACTACCTTATTTGGGAGAAGAAGAGTGATTCCTGATATTAATTCTACTAATTTTGCACGACGTTCCTTTGGAGAAAGAGTTGCAATGAATACACCGATTCAAGGAACAGCAGCAGACATTATTAAAATCGCTATGATTAAAGTTTTCAATAAGTTAAAAGAGAAAAATCTTAAATCTCGTCTGATCCTTCAAGTACATGATGAACTTCTCATAGAAGTTCATAAAGATGAAATAGAGGAAGTAAAGCAAATTCTAAAATACGAAATGGAACATGCAGTAAGTTTAGATGTTCCTCTGGATGTGGATATGCATCTTGGTAAAACTTGGTTCGATACTAAATAATGGAGGACGCCCATGAAAATAATCGGCTTAACAGGAGGCACTGGTAGCGGCAAAAGTACGGTGGTACTTTTGCTGTCTCAATTGACAAAAGCATATATTATAGATGCAGATAAAATTGGACATCAAATCATTTTAAAAGGACAACCTGCATATTATGACATTATTCAACATTTTGGGAGAGAAATTTTAAAAGAAGACGGAGAAATCAATAGGAAGTGTTTAGGGAAAATTGTCTTTTCTGATAAAAACTCTTTGAAAATTCTGAATCAAATTACCCATCCACGGATTAAGGAAGAAATCCTTAAGAAAATCGAGCAAATAAAAAAGAGCTATTCTTCATATAATTATATAGTTATTGATGCTGCACTTTTAATTGAAGCACAACTTCATAAAATTGTGGATGAAGTTTGGGTGGTTTATGCGGAAGAAGAAAAAAGAATACAAAGGATTATGAAAAGAGACGGATTGAACATGGAGCAAGCAGCAAATCGTATCAAAGCTCAAATGCCATGGGAAGAAATGAAAAAATATGCAGATCAAATCATAGACAATGGAAAAGATGAAGAATTTACTCTTAAGCAGCTAAAATGCATTGTGTCAAAGGATATAAATTTCTAAAGGGGATAATCTATGTTTTATGTTATTGATCTTCGAGGGAGAAAATTACGATTACTGATCTCTGTGATTGCCATTTGTATTATTGCATATATGATTACATTAACTATCTTTCGTACTTTTCTGTTTCCGATCAAATATGCAGATTTGGTGACCAAATATTCTGAGAGATACAACTTAGATGCATATTTGGTGTTTTCTATTATAAAGACTGAAAGTAAATTTAATCCCCAAGCCACATCTCATAAAGGTGCAAAAGGATTAATGCAGATTACTGACCAGACAGGAGAATGGGCTGCAAAAGAGATAGGAATAGAAAATTATCACAGTGACAGACTTTATGAACCAGAGATTAATATTCAAATAGGATGTTGGTATATTAGCAAACTCATTCATCAGTATAAAAATAATCTTGAAACAAGCTTGGCAGCATATAATGCTGGAAGTGGAAATGTATCCAAATGGCTGGGAGATGAGAAATATAGCAAAGATGCGAAAAATCTCAGTTTTATACCTTTTAAGGAAACAAGGGAATACGTTAAAAAAGTGATTAGAAATCGAAAATATTATGAATGTTTATATAAGCATTAAAAAAATAACAACATTGTGTGCAGTTAGAAAGGTGTGGATGAAATTGACTAAAAAACTAAGGTGGATTACCATTTTAATTTGCATTTCGTTATTCTCTGTAAGTTGTTCCAATACAGGGACAGAAGAAATGGAAAATCCACAGCAAACACAAGAAGAACAGACAGAAGAAACTCCTATTGAACCAAAAAAAGGTGGTGAAATGGTTTTATCGATCAGGACGCCGAAAACGTTAAATCCTCTGTTGAATGAAGAATATACGGTAGATCAAATTTCAAAATTGATTTTTGATACTTTAATTGATTTTGATGAGACTCAAAAACCGATACCTAATCTGGTCTCAGAATGGACATTCTCAGATGATGGCACTGTTCTTACACTTAACCTTAGGTCAGATGTTAAATGGCATGATGGAGAACCTTTTACAGCAAAGGATGTTATATTTTCTTTAGATACAATAAAAAAGGCCCCTGAGTCTGCTACATATAAAAAATGTATTGAAAATATCACTTCATACAAAGCGATTGATGAACACAGTTTGAAAATCATTTATAATCAACCTTTTAGTGGTGCATTGTACGGATTATATTTTCCTGTTATTCCAGCACATATTTATGCCAACCAAACTGAGACTACAGCAGGAGAAGTAAAGCCCATAGGGACAGGGGCATATATGTTTTCGGAATTTATTCCTACCAAAGAATTAAATCTAACAGTAAATAATAATTGGTTTAAAGGTCAACCTTATATTGAAAGAATAAAAGTTTTGATTACGCCTGATGAAGAAACAGATCTTTACTCGTTCGAGCAAGGGCAATTAGATGTAATCGGAACAGACGTAATTGATTGGGAAAAGTACTCTGAGCAAGAAAATACAAGAATTCATGAATATATTACTTCTTATTATGATTTTATGGGATTAAATTTCAATAAGTCCTTATTTCAGGATAAAAATCTAAGGAAGGCTATAGCGTACAGTATTGATCGGGAGACCTTGCTTGAAAAGCAATACTTAAATCATGGTGTGGTTACGAATTCACCAATCAATCCTGAATCGTGGCTCTATGATTCTGAAACGGAGCAATATCATTTTAATCAGGAAAAATCAAAGCAAATTCTTATGGATGCAGGGTGGAGTGATACCGATAGTGATGGATTATTGGACAAACTGATCAATGGCAGTAAAGTTAATCTTTCTTTTAATTTATTAGTCAGTTCGGAAAATCTTCAAAGAAAAGAAGTAGCTTATGAAATCCAAAGGATGTTAAGTGAAGTTGGAATAAATGTACAGGTTGAAGAAGTGACACAGGAAGAATTCTTAAACCGTTTGCAGTCAAAGAATTTTGATGCTTTTCTCGGTGGATGGAAACTTTCACCGATTCCGGACTTTACATTTGCTTTCCACTCTTCTCAAATTGACGGAGGTGCGAATTACGTTTCCTTTAGGAGTGAGCAAATGGATACTCTGCTTAAGCAGGCCTTTACTGCTGTTGGAGAAGAAAAAATGAAAAACGCCTATGGAAATTTACAGAAGTTTATAGCTGATGAATTGCCCTATATAAGCCTTTATTTCAGAACTGCAGCGCTTATAACTAATGAAAAAATTCAAGGAGAAATCAAGCCTAAAAAGGAATCTATTATAGGAAATATTCAAGATTGGTTTATCGTGGAAAAGGAATCAGCTCTAGGTAATAATTAAGTTAACTAAACTCCTGTATGAGAATATGTAAAGGATCATACAGGAGTTTTTATTTATCTAATGAGGCATTCTGAGCATTATGAACTTTCCTTGAAGAAATGAATATAATATAAAAGAACATTCATTTTTGAGAGGGAAAAGGGATGAAGATTGGATTAGCCTTATCAGGAGGCGGAGTAAGGGGGATGTCCCATGTTGGTGCATTAAAAGCTCTCATTGAAAATGGAATCAGACCTGACTTGATCGCAGGTGCCAGTGCAGGTGCTATTATAGCAGGATTATATGCATATGGATATGAACCTGATGAGATTGAAGCAATTATAAAAGAGAATATATTTTATATCATTGATATAGATTATTTGCAGATTATACGTACACTATTAAACTTCCACCAAATTAAAACAAAAGGATTAAGCGGTCTGATAAAGGGACAAAGACTGGAAAAAATTCTTAGATATTATACAGAGAATCAAAAGATTAAAGATAGCAGGATTCCCGTTGCTATATCAGCAACAAGAGTTCAGAATGGAGATTGCTTTTACTTTGTGTCAGATAAGTCATGTTTAAGGGATGAATCAAAAATAAAGTATGTTGATGATATCAGCATATGTGATGCTATTAGGGCAAGTATTGCCTTCCCAGCAGTATTTCAGCCTAAAAATATACTATATTGTGGGGAAATCATATCTTTAATGGATGGTGGTGTTGTAGATAATATTCCCATACGAATCCTGCAAAAAATGGGAGCTGACGTAGTGATCGGAATTAATTTAGGATATAATGGACGAATGGAGAGAGATATAGATAGCTTTATAGAAATTGGAGAGCAAGCGATTGCTATAATGTCTTATATGGTTACTAAAAAAGAATATTCAGGTAGGGAACAGTCTGTTTATATTTATAATCCTGAAATATGGGATATTTCACTACTGCAATTATCCGCTATAGATGAATGTATTAGAAAAGGATATGAAGCCATGAAGAAGCACATCGTTCCTATTAAGAAAAAGCTTAAGATATAATTAGAAATTCAACTTTATTTTATTACAAATATTTAGTACAATATATAGTAAAAGGAAATTACATGCTTGATTTTACGACAGATAGGGGGAGGAGCATGTCAGAAATACGAAAAGACATTGTGACAGGGGTATGGACAATTATTGCCGTAGAAAGAGGTAAAAGGCCCCATGATTTTGAAAAGCAATCAATTAAAAAAAATAGTGAAGGATGCCCTTTTTGTGCTGGAAATGAAAACCAAACTCCTCCAGAAGTACTGGCATATCGAACAGGTCAACAGGAACCTAATAATTCTAAATGGAAAGTAAGAGTTGTTCCCAATAAATACTCTGCTTTGAAAGAGCAAAATGCAGTAGAAACAATAAAAGGATTTTATGAAACAATTACCGGATATGGAGTACATGAAGTGCTGATTGATACAACGGATCATGAAGCTACCATTGGAAAAATGTCCTATGAGCAGCTGGAATTGGTGTTAAGGGCTTTAAAAGAAAGATATAAGGATATTTCTTCTGATGATAAAATAAAATACGTTCAAATTTTTAAAAATCAAGGAGCGGAAGCAGGGGCATCTCTTCAGCATCCTCATTGGCAAATTATCGGAGTTCCCCTTATGCCTGAGAATCAAAAACAGATTATAAAAGGAAGCAAAAAGTATTTTCAGGAACATTCAAGATGTGTTTATTGTGAGATGCTTAGATATGAGAGAAATGCCAAAGTGAGGATTATATATGAGAATAAATATTTTACTTTATTTGCTCCTTATGCCTCCAGATTTTGCTATGAAACATGGATCATGCCAAAACAGCATCTTTATGATTTTAGTCGTTTGAAAGATGAACATCTTAAATCTCTGGCGCAGATTTTAAAAGAATCTATACAAAGATATGAAAAGGTGTTTGACCAGCTGGCCTATAATATTTGCTTTATGAGTCCTCCCCTTGAGGCGAATGTTGAAAAGTATTTCCATTGGCATATACAGATTATCCCAAGATTAGGAAATCTGGCGGGATTTGAGTTGAGTACGGGGTCATATATTAACCCTACTCCGCCGGAAATGGTAGCCGAAACACTGCAAAAAGTAGCCAAAAAAGTAAGATAAGCATGTTTTAGGAGTGGTAATATGCAAAATTCTAGTTTGAAAATTCTGTTTGTGGTTTCTGAAATGGCACCCTTTGCTAAAACAGGAGGAGTAGGTGAATTTGCAGGCACTTTGCCTTTTGAAATCGCTTCGCAGGGATGGGACGTACGCATTGTTCTGCCAAAATATAAGCAAATCAGTGGTGACTATACTCAATGTATGGAGTATATATGTGATTATCCGGTAAATTTAGATTGGCGAAAACAGACAGCTATTATTAGAAAAGTTGATTTTGACAATGGAACAGGAAACATTCCCTGCTATTTCATAGATAATGCTTACTATTTTGACAGACAACAGATGTATAGTAATCCGGACGATGCAGAAAGATTTGCCTTTTTTTGTAAGGCAGTATTAGAAATGCTTCCTAAAATTAATTTTGTGCCTGATATTATTCATTGCAATGATTGGGAAACAGGACCTGTATGTGTTTTATTGCGTCAACAGTACAAATACATAGATTTTTACAAGCAGATAAAGACAGTATTTACGATCCACAATCTTCAATGTCAAGGCAATTTTCCTAAAGATACTTTAAGTTTATTAAATTTAGGAGAGGAATTTTATCATCCTGATAGCCTAGAATTTTATGGAAATGTCAATTATATGAAAGCAGGCATTATTTATAGTGATTTGATTACAACAGTGAGTCCGACCTATGCAAAAGAAATCCAGACGCCTGAATATGGAAATGGACTAGATGGAATTATTCGAAAAAGGCAAGCTGATTTATTTGGTATCATTAATGGAATTAATTATAATGTTTATAATCCCCAAACTGATCCTTATATATATGAAAAATATGACAGTAATTCTTTGGAAAAGAAATATGTAAATAAAATAAAATTTCAACAAGAGCTTGGACTGGAGCAAAACCCAGAAATACCTTTGATTGCCATGATTTCTTATTTAACGGATGAGAAGGGTTTCGACTTAATTGAGGAAAGCATAGAAGAGATCATGCAAATGAATATTCAATTTGTGATCTTAGGCACAGGAGATCCTGTTTATGAAGATTTAATTTGCTCCATACAGCAAAAGTATCCCAGTAAAATGAGAGCGATCATTGCCTATAATATGGAACTGGCTCAAAAAATTTTTGCAGCATCAGATATTTATCTTATGCCTTCAAAATTTGAAGCCTGCGGCTTAAATCAGATGATTGCGCTTAGATACGGCTCAGTACCTGTTGTTCGGGCAACAGGTGGATTAGCAGATACGGTTATTCCTTTTGATATTCAAAATTGTGACGGTAATGGATTTATATTTAAAGAGCATTGCAGGCAATCCATGCTTTTTACTCTCAAAACTGCTGTAGAATTATATAAAACATATCCCGCTGCTTGGAAGCAAATGGTTTCAAAAGGAATGCAATTAGATTTTTCTTGGAATGCATCAGCGCTCCAATATATAAAATTATATTATAAGTTGACAGAAAAATAAAAGAAGATGGAAGACGAATTGTAATTTTTTGTCTAGATGAGTAAAAAATCATCTAGATTTTTTTATGACTTGTGATATCATTATAGATATATACATATAGTTTCCTTATTCGTTATACCACATCCAAATTTGTAGTAACAAAGGAGTGTAGGCATTGAATTTAGACAGGCATATTAGAGAAGAACTCGTTTTTGGACTAGATATAGGTACACGAACAATCATGGGAATCTTAGGTTTTCAAAGGGGTAATGATTTTGTTGTAATTGCGTCAGAGCAAATCGAATATGAATCCAGGGCAATGATGGATGGGCAGATTCATGATATTTTTAAAGTGGCACAAACAGTTCAAAAGGTTAAAGCAGCTTTAGAAAAACGTCTTGGAATTCAATTAAAAGACGTAGCCATTGCTGCTGCCGGGAGAGTATTAAAAACCTATTTAGTTAGAATTGATCAAAATTTGGATGAAGTTAAGGAAATTAATAAAGACGTTATCAGAGAATTAGAGCTTAAAGGAATTGACGAAGCACAGGTCAAATTGAAAGAAGAATTGGACGATACAAATATAGATTACTTTTGTGTAGGTTATTCCGTGGTAAACTATTATTTAAATGAATATGTGATTACTAATTTGGAAGGACATAAAGGGAAAAAAATCGGTGCAGACGTACTGGCTACGTTTTTACCCCGCAGTGTTGTAGAGAGTTTATATGCTGTAATGGATAAAGTAGGATTAAATGTAGTCAGCCTTACCCTGGAACCTATAGCTGCAATTAATGTAGCAATTCCTGAGAATTTAAGACTTCTTAATCTTGCTTTAGTAGATGTAGGAGCAGGAACTTCTGATATTGCTATTACAAAAGAGGGCGCAGTTATTGGTTATGGTATGATCCCTGTTGCTGGGGATGAAATTACAGAAAGAATTGTACATAAATATTTGGTTGATTTTCAGACTGCTGAAAAAATTAAATACCAAATAGGAAAAGAAGAGGCTATTTATTTTTCAGATATATTGGGGCTGCCTCATACGGTTACATCCCAGGAATTGCTTGAATACTTGGAAGATGCAGTAGATCATTTAGCTGAAGAGATTTCAAGCAAAATTTATGAGTTAAATGGAAATAAAGCGCCTAACGCTGTTTTTTGCGTAGGAGGAGGAAGTCAGGTCCAGGGCTTGACTGAAAAAATTTCTGAAAAGCTTAAACTGCCGAAGGAAAGGGTAGCTCTTCGGGGAGGGAATACATTAATCAATGTTAAATATGAATGTGAACCTTTAGTATCTCCTGATGTTATTACGCCTATAGGAATTTGTGTTACTTCTATTTTACAAAGAGGATATGACTTTATTGAAGTTAAAGTTAATGGAGATACAGTTAAGCTTCTAAACACGAAAAAATTAACTGTGGCAGATGCAGGTATTCAAAAAGGATTCAATCACACGAATTTATTAGGAAGACAAGGATCTTCTCTCATTTTTACATTAAACCAACAGAGAAAGAAGATTTGGGGAGAGCCTGCAATTCCTGCAGAACTTTATGTAAATGGGAAAGAAGCTAGTCTTGATACGCCCATTCATGACGGAGATGAGATTGTCATTAAACCAGCGGTCAATGGAAAATCTGCAAAAGCTTATATAAAAGACTTTATTGATGAAAAGAAAGTAAAAAAGATTATTATTAACGATGTAGAAATGGAACTCTCTGTTTTATGTATGTTAAACGGAGTAATAGTTCAGCCGAATACCCAAATTAATAATGATGATGAAATTGAACTTTTTGAAATTCGGACTATAGAAGATTTAGCCCGATATGCAGATATTGAGATAGAGGATAAAGAGTTTTTTGTAAATGGAATAAAAGTTGATTTGAATTATTCTATAGAAAATGGTGACGAAATATATTTTAAAGAAATAAAAGAGGACAAGACGATATTAGTAAGTGAAACGGATGAAGATTCTTTATCTGTTCATCTGCAAGATCATTCTGTTACAGTAACAGTGAATGGAAATCCAGTAATAATGGAGGGTAAAAAATCAGGCTATATTTTTGTGGATATTTTTAATTTTATTGATTTTGATTTAAAAAACCCTCAGGGAAATATTGTGCTTAAATTAAATGGAAAAAGGGCAGCTTTTACTGATATAATAAAGCAAGGAGATATGATTGAAATCTACTGGGATAAATCAAATAAGGCGGTTGATATATGAACAGATTGGAATTTTTAGAAAAAAGATATACCTGTATCCATATTGGTTTTTTAGTAATAATGATGATTCATTTAGAACTTAATAATTGGATTGGAAAATCAGATGATATATCTTTGAATAAATTTCTCCTTGCAGTAGGCTTAGCCATTATGGGCGTTAAATTTTTGGTGATCAAAAAAGGATTGCTTCCCAAATATCATTTATATAATTGCTTTAAAATTATTGAATTGCTCTATGTGGGTATACTCATTTATCAGGATCAGACAGTCTTATTACCGGAAGTCTTATTTTACTTGTTGATTTTATTTGAAATTTTTTCAACACATTCAAATTTGAAGGCCTTATTTTTTTACTTTATACCATTAATTATATCTAGTTTAATTATGCTTGGAAAAGAGTTCTTTTTGCTTACTAATTTTATTGACATGTTATTTTTGATTGTATCTAATATTTTCTTTATATACATAGTCAATTCCACCATTCATGAAATAGAAAAGAATTCGGATAAATATAAAGAATTGCTTATTCAAACTCAGAAGAAAAATGAAGAATTATTAAAGATTAAAGAACATATGGAATTGGTCAACAAAGAACTGGAACAGCAAAAAGAGGAAATGAGAAAAACGAGCGAGAGTTTCAGAAATCATGTGGCAGAATTATTTATCCTTAAAGAGACCAGTTCTTATATTGGATCCATTCTTGAAATTCAACAGCTTTTGGAAATGGTTTGTGATATGATTATGGGGATATTGGGAGTGGATACATGTTCGATTATTGTGTATGACGAAAAATATGAAACTCTTGATTTTCATATTAAAAGTATTTACAGTCATGAAGTCATAGAAAATTTTAAGACAAGTATATCCAACAGTTCTTTGCAAAAAAGGATGAAAGATAAAGAAATTTTAATCAATAATAATTGTAGGGAGGAAAAATATTCGTTTTTACAGGGCAGAGATGTTGGTTCTTTTGTTGCTGTTCCTTTGTATAAAGGAAATAAGTCTTATGGACTGATTTTAGCAGAACATACTTTAGAAAATTATTTCTCTACAAGCAATACGGATTTGTTCAAAGCTGTGTCTATGCAGGTGGCTGTAGCAATTGAAAATGCAAAGTTATATGAGCAAATGGAAGAAATGGCTGCAAGAGACGGCCTTACAAAAGTTTATAACAGAATGTATCTGCAGAGAATAATGCCTGAAATGATAGAGAATGCAAAACTGAATTATGAACCAATATCTATCGGCATATTTGACATTGATCATTTTAAAGTATTAAATGATACTTATGGACATCTCTTTGGAGATGAAGTGCTTAAAGCAATTGCTCATTTGGCACAAAAAAAGGTGGAGGCATATCATGGGATTGTTGCAAGATATGGTGGAGAAGAATTTGTTATGATTTTTCCAAATGTGCCATTAAAAGAAGCAGCTTTTATTGTGGAGGAGTTACGACAAGAAATTGAACAATTTACTTTGACAAAAGACGATATAACAGCTAAAATTACGGCAAGTTTTGGTGTTAGCGGATTCCCGGAAGTGGACGGACAAAATCTTCTTAGAACTGCGGATGATGCCATGTATATGTCTAAACGTCAGGGAAGAAATCGTGTAACAGTAGCATGTGTTAATGAAAATAATGTTTTGAATTTAAATGTGATGCAATGAATGTAATATATTGACAACAGGATAATAAATTTTAAAAAAGAGGCTAAACTAAATAATAGTCTCTTTTTATTTGGAAGGAGGTGGCTATAATGAATAACATCGATATGGCCGCGTTATTACTTACAGCGGGTATTAGAAGAAAAAAGGTACATAAAATATTGAGTCATTATGGAGAAAATGAATTGACCATAAATGATTTAAAAGAAATCATCCATAGCAATTTTTTTAAAATTACATTGAGCCAACTTCATCATTTTTACGAAAAAAGTAAACGGATTATTGACTGGGCTGAGAAAGCTCACATCGATGTCGTCGATTTTCAGCATCCCAGATATCCTTTATCATTGAGAGGTATAGAAGATCCTCCATTACTTTTGTTTATTAAAGGAGAATACGGATTTATAAGAAAGGAAGAAAATTGCGTTGGGGTTATAGGTACCCGAGAACCTACTGATTATGGGAAGGAAATTGCAAAAATGGTTGGAGGATATTTAGCCAAAAAAAATGTAGGGGTAGTTAGTGGATTGGCATTGGGATGCGATACGGGCGCTCATTTAGGTTGCCTAAAAAATAAAGGAAGAACAGCAGCTGTTCTTGCTCACGGCCTTGATATGATTTATCCTAAAGAAAATAGAAATTTGGCAGAGGAAATCATTGCTTCAGGCGGCTGTCTTATAAGTGAATATTTTCCTTTTGAAAAACCTAAAAATTATTCTTTTATTGAAAGAGACCGGATTCAAAGCGGATTAAGTAAAGGGATCATTGTTATTGAAACTGAGGAGACCGGAGGAACAATGCATACAGTAAATTTTGCACGAAAGCAAAAGAAAAAGATTGGATGTATGAAATATCCGAAAACTTTTAATAAGTATTCAACCTTGAAAGGCAATGAAACCATATTAAACATGAATGCAGTTCCTATAAAAAACTACAAAGATATCGATGACTTTATAAAAGCAAGTAATTAAATATAAGATAAATTAATTCTATGATCAATAAAAATCTTATATCATATGGAGGAAATAATGAGGATATTTATTGCGATTGCTTTTAATGAGGAGATAAAATCCTATTTACAGGAAGTTCAAAATGAAGTGCGTTCATTTTGCTATAAAGGAAATTTTTCTCATAAAGAGAATTTTCATCTTACATTAAGATTTATTGGTGAAGTCAATCCATCAGAGATCATAAATATCCAAAAAGCTATGGACAGGGTCACTGAGCAGATTACAGGATTTAATCTTGAGCTTGGTCAGATGGGTTCGTTTGAAAGACAAAACGAACATCTTATCTGGATTGGATTGGGAGGAGCCTTGTCAAAGCTTGATCATTTATATCATACGATCCAGGAGGAATTAAGTAAGATAGGCATTCCACAGGAGAGCAGACCTTTAAAACCCCATATTACTTTGGCACGTCGTGTACAGGTAAAAGATTCTTTTGAGGATATTAGGACGAAAGTCATTGTAGATCGCAAATTGATACAAGTGGATTCTATCGTTCTTATGGAAAGTAGAAGAATCAACGGAAGGTTAACTTATATTCCGGTTTATGAAAAAGGATTCTGTGGTAAGGAATGAATTATATGTCATCCAATAGACGCCGTTCACATATTCATTTTGTAAAACAGTTTAAAAATGAAACTTTGGAATATACAGGCACCAGGATTGTCATATTTCTAAAAGAAAAAGGAATCAAATATATAAAGGACTTTGACCAATTTTTCATACATAGATATTATAGGCCTAAAAATAAAAAGCATTCTATTTCTCAGTGGAAGATAATACCTTGTGTAATATCTGAAGTTATTAAAAAAGTGATGATTAATGAGAGTATGTGTAAAAAGTATAAGATGATTCATATCTTATATGAATCCACTACAAGAAATATAGAGGATTTTTTAGAAGAGGTGCTTGCAGAGGAAAAGATCTTTCTTTCAAAAGAGGAAATTGAAAATATCAAAGAAAAGATAAAAAATAATTGATAATTAAAAAATATTATGATAGAATAAAAAGCAATTGAATATTTCGGATGAAGATTGCAGGAGAGAGATGGAAACATCCATCCACCGAAGAAGTAAATCTTTCAGGTACCATGACTGTAATTGGACGAACCTCTGGAGAGATTCATTAAATGAACACCGAAGGAGTAAATCGCAATCAATGATTGTGGTGAAACTCTCAGGTAAAAGGACAGAGCGTATATATATTATGCAATAATGCATAGTTATATTTTTTTGCGTTTTTCAGAGGCCAACCTATTTTGGCCTTTTTTTATTGTAATGAACGTGTTCATTTAAAATCTCTTCCTAACATCATTTTAATATTAATCAGAAAATAAGGAGGAAGCAACATGATGAATTTTTTAAACACATTAAATGGATGGGTATGGGGACCACCACTTTTAATTTTACTGGTGGGAACAGGAATATATCTGACAATCCGATTAGGATTATTGCAAGTTATTAAGTTGCCTTTGGCGCTCCGTTACTTATTTGTAAAAGATGAGGATGACGACTCAGGCGAAGGAGATGTATCCAGTTTTGCAGCCCTATGTACTGCATTGTCCGCTACAATTGGTACAGGAAATATTGTAGGGGTTGCTACAGCAATTAAAACTGGTGGCCCTGGAGCTTTGTTCTGGATGTGGGTTGCGGCATTTTTCGGAATGGCAACCAAATATGCAGAAGGACTTTTAGCAGTTAAATATCGTGTGGTAGATGAAAACGGACAAATGTCCGGAGGGCCTATGTATTATATTGAAAAAGGTTTAGGGAATAAATGGCTTGCAAAGCTTTTTGCACTGTTTGGAATTTTCGTGGCTTGTTTTGGAATAGGAACCTTTGCGCAGGTGCAAGCGATCAGCACTGCAGCTAAAGATAGTCTGCATGTACCTATTTGGATTACAGCAATTATATTAACACTTTTGGTAGCAATGGTAACTCTTGGAGGGATCAAAACGATTTCAAAGGCGTCAGAGTTGATCGTTCCTTTTATGGCTATATTTTATATTGTTGGTGGAGTGATTATATTAATTTTTAATGCTTCTGCCATTCCAGAAGCGGTAGTTCTTATTATTAAAAGTGCATTTACAACAACGGCGGCAGTAGGGGGCTTTCTTGGTTCAACTGTAATGATGGCCATTAAAAACGGAATTGCCCGCGGGGTTTTCTCTAATGAATCTGGTTTAGGAAGTGCGCCAATAGCAGCAGCTGCTGCAAAAACAAAATCCTGTGTAAGACAAGGACTTATTTCGATGACAGGTACGTTTATAGACACTATTATTGTATGTACGATGACAGGTCTTGTATTGGTTGTTACAGGGGCATGGAGCTCAGAACTTGAAGGGGCTGCAATGACCAATCAGGCATTTCGTGTAGGATTGCCTATCGCTGGTATAGGACAATATATTGTAACCATAGGCTTAATATTCTTTGCTTTTACTACCATACTGGGATGGAATTATTATGGAGAAAGATGTGTTGAGTATTTGTTTGGTGTAAAAGGGATCAAACCTTATAGACTTATATACATTGTTTTGGTAGGAATTGGGGCATTCTTAAAATTAGATATGATTTGGACTTTGGCAGATATAGTGAATGGTTTAATGGCAATACCGAATTTAATTGGATTAATTGGATTAAGCGGAGTAGTCATCAATGAGACAAAAATGTATTTTGCATTGCTGAAAAAAAGAGAATTGAAAGCTGTTGATTATGCTAAGTAAAATGTGTTAAACTGTTTTAAAATGAAAAGGGGGCACGAGAAGAATGCGAGGCATCATTACTGTTGTGGGAAAAGATCGTGTTGGTATTATTGCAAAGGTTTGCACACTGCTTTCAGAAAGGCAAATTAATATATTGGATATATCTCAAACTATTGTTCAAGGATTTTTTAATATGATGATGATCGTGGATTTATCAAATTCAACTGAAACTTTCGAAAAAAATGAAGAGGATTTAAAGAATTTAGGTAATGAAATTGGCGTTGTCATCAAGCTTCAAAGAGAAGAGATTTTTAACAGCATGCATCGTATTTAATTCCTTAATGCAAAGGAGGAAAAGCAGTGATTACACGCTTGGAAGTAGAAGAAACCAATAAAATGATTGAAGAAGCCAAGCTGGATGTGCGAACCATTACACTTGGAATCAGTTTGCAGGATTGTGCAGATAGTGATATCAATCGTTTTAATCAAAAGATCTATGATAAAATTACAAAAACAGCAGAGCATTTAGTAAAAACAGGAGAAGAAATTGAAAGAGAATTTGGTATTCCCATTGTTAACAAACGTATATCGGTTACACCGATTTCTATAGCAGCAGCAGGATGCCAAACGGATTCTTATGTATCCGTTGCCCATGCATTGGACCGTGCAGCCAAACAAGTAGGAGTGAATTTTATTGGAGGTTTTTCAGCTTTAGTTCAAAAAGGCTCAAATCCTTCCGATGAGATTCTGATGGATTCTATTCCACAAGCATTGGCTGAAACGGAAAGAGTTTGCTCTTCGGTTAATTTAGCAACTACCCGTTCAGGAATTAATATGGATGCTGTTAAAAAAATGGGGAAAATTATAAAACAGACAGCCCTAAACACTAAGGAAAAAGATTCTATAGGATGTGCAAAACTTGTTGTATTTTGCAATGCACCAGAGGATAATCCTTTTATGGCAGGAGCTTTTCATGGAGTTGGAGAAAGAGACTGCGTTGTCAATGTAGGAGTCAGTGGACCTGGTGTTGTAAAAAAAGCTCTGGAGTCCGTAAAAGGAAAAGATTTTGAGACTCTTTGCGAGATGGTTAAAAAGACAGCCTTTAAAATTACAAGGGTGGGACAACTTGTTGCTCAGGAAGCCGCTAAACGATTAAATGTTCCTTTTGGAATCATTGATTTGTCCCTCGCACCTACTCCGGCTATAGGAGACAGTATTGCAGAAATATTGGAGGAAATGGGGTTGGAGAATGCAGGTGCACCTGGAACAACTGCTGCCTTGGCACTACTAAATGATAACGTAAAAAAAGGTGGAGTAATGGCATCATCCTATGTAGGAGGTCTTAGTGGGGCATTTATTCCTGTCAGTGAGGATCAAGGGATGATTCGGGCAGTAGAAGCGGGAGCATTAACATTAGAGAAATTAGAAGCGATGACTTGTGTATGTTCTGTTGGTCTTGACATGATTGCAATTCCCGGAGATACATCTGAAGAGACAATTTCAGGCATTATTGCTGATGAAATGGCAATAGGAATGATTAATAGCAAAACGACTGCTGTTCGTATTATTCCGGTAATTGGAAAAGGTGTAGGAGATATAGTTGAATTTGGAGGACTTCTTGGTTATGCACCTATTATGCCGGTAAATAATTTCAGCTGCAAAGATTTTATTAATCGTGGTGGACGCATTCCGGCACCAATTCATAGTTTTAAAAATTAATCACATATGTTATATTTAAATAAGACCAAGTCAAAAATAGATATATGACTTGGTTTTTATAATGATTATTATAGAAAGGGAATGATAGGAAGATGGTTTTAGAAGGATTGGAACCAAAAAGTGTGTGGCAGTATTTCGAAGAAATCAGTCAAATTCCCAGAGGATCTGGGAATGAAAAGCGAATCAGTGATTATCTGGTCGAGTTTGCGAAAAAACATCAGTTAGAAGCTATTCAAGATCATGCGCTGAATGTGATCATTAAAAAACCTGGAACCCCAGGATATGAGAATGCACCGGCTGTTATTTTACAAGGCCATATGGATATGGTGTGTGAGAAGAATAAAGATACAAAGCATGATTTTTTAAAAGATCCTATTCATTTGAAAGTTAATGGAGATTTTATTGAAGCAGAAGGAACAATGGATTTATGTCAATATAGTAGACACAAAAACTCAAATTTTTATGCAGTTTTTCTTAAAGCATCTTCAAGCTGTTGAGGAGTCATATAACCGATA